>JAEZFA010000253.1 GCA_023417665.1 Pseudomonadota bacterium
CCTCCAACCGCGGCCGGCTCTTTCCTGCTTTCTTTCGCGCGCCCTGCTTGAACAACAGATCGAACGCAGCCTTGTCCTTGGTGGCGTCGATCACTTCATCCGCGCCCGGCTTGATCGCCATGCCGCGCTCGACTGCGGGCCGCGCCATGACCCGAGCAAGCCAGGCCTTCACGTTCGTAAATTCGTCCGGGTCCTGCCCCTGCCGCTCCCACGGCCGGGTCCAGCCGACGCAGGCCATGTCGGCGAACGAATAGTCGCCGCAGATAAAGTCGCGGCCCTCGAGCTTGCGGTTCAGCACGCCATAGAGACGGCGGCACTCATTGGTATAGCGCTCAATCGCGTAGGGAATTTTCTCCGGCGCATACATGCGGAAGTGATGCGCCTGCCCGGCCATGGGCCCAAGCCCTCCCATCTGCCAGAACAGCCATTCGTCCACTTCGACGCGCTTGCGTTCCTGTTTCGGATAGAACTTGCCGGTCTTGCGCCCGAGATACTGCAGAATCGCGCCGGACTCGAAGACGGAGATCGGCTTCCCGCCGGGACCGTTCGGATCGACGATCGCCGGCATGCGATTGTTCGGGGCGATCCTGAGGAAGTCGGGCTTGAACTGGTCGCCCTTGCCGATATTCACGAAATGCACCCGGTAGGGCAGCCGGCATTCCTCGAGCATGATCGAGATCTTCCAGCCGTTCGGCGTCGCCCAGTAATAGAGATCAATCGGCTCCTGCCGGGGACGACTTGGTTTCCGCGATGGCTTTGCGGCCTTGCGGACGGTTTTCTTCGCGGCTTTCTGTTTCGCCTTGCGCGCCATTGTCGGCACTCCTGTCATTCAGCATCCGTTCAGGGCGGTAATGGCCGACTTGCTTAAGCCGCCCGCCGGGAAGCGGCAACCGGGGGTAACGGCAATGCTGCCCCCCGAGTTTGTGGCGGCCGAATTGGGTGTATGCTTCCCGCGCCCAAAGATGGGGGATACGTCATGTTGAAAAAGTTGATACTGGCGATGGCGCTTATGGGCTTCATCGGCGCCGTTACGTTGCCGAGCCATACGATCGCGCAAACCAAGACCGAAGACACCAAGACCAAGAAGAAGGCCGAAACCAAAAAGAAGAAGGCTCCGAGCGCGAAGCAGCTTGCCGCGCGCAAGAAGTTTTCCGACTGCGCCAAGACCTGGGGCGACCACAAGAAGACGACCGGGGAAAAAGGGCGCAAGCAGTATAACGCCTACATGAAGAAGTGCCTTTCCAAGAAGGAATAGCTTTCCATTCGGTTTCGTGTTTCATCGCACCCGGCGGTCAACGCCGGGTGTTTCTTTTTATTCAGGGCGCATGATGAGCGAAACGTTCCGCATCGGCTTTCTTCTCTTCCCGAACATCACGCAGCTCGACCTGACCGGCCCTTATGAAGTGCTGTCGAAGCTTCCGGGCGCCAAGGTGCATCTGATCTGGAAATCGCTCGAGCCCGTGAAGGCGGTCGGTGGGCTTGCGATCCTTCCCGACACGACGCTTGCCGAATGTCCGCAGCTCGATCTTGTTTGCGTTCCGGGCGGTCCCGGCATGACGCCGCTCATCAACGACGAGGAAGTTCTCGCGTTTCTTCGCAAGCAGGCGGAAGGCGCGCGTTACATCACTTCGGTCTGCACCGGCTCGCTGGTGCTCGGCGCCGCCGGCCTGCTGCAGGGAAAGAAAGCCGCGACGCACTGGATGGCCATGGAAATCCTGCCCACGCTCGGCGCGATCCCGGTGGCGGATCGCGTGGTCATCGACGGCAACATCATCACCGGCGGCGGCGTCACCGCCGGCATCGACTTAGGCCTCGCGGTCGCGGCGGAAGTCGCGGGCGCGGAAGTCGCGAAGCAAATTCAGTTGCAGCTTGAATACGATCCCAAGCCGCCCTTCGACAGCGGGCATCCCCGCACCGCCGATCCGGCACTGGTGGAAAAGCTCACGAAATTCGGCGAGGCCATGACAGCCGAGCGCCGTCGCAACGCGGAACGCGCGGCAGCTGTACTCGGGAAAAACTAGGCGCGCGACGCCGCGGGAATTACGTCGGCCGGCTTGCCGTAACCCGGCAGCGCTTCGACGCGCGCCTTCCACGCCGAGATCCCCGGATACTTCGAAAGGTCGAAGCCGCCATCGGCCGCGTAATAGACGCCTGCATAGATCGAGATGTCCGCGATGGTCGGCCGGCCGAGCGCGAGCCATTCGTTCTGCGCAAGATGGCTCTCGAGCGTCGCAAGCCCCGCCTCGCCCTCGGCCCTGAAAGCATCGACCACCTGCGGCTCCGCTTTGCGAAAACCGAGCGTGTAGGCGCGCGAGCGGAACAGGCCCGGGCAGAGCCGGTCGAAATCCCAGAACATCCATTCATTGATGCGCGCGCGTTCGATCGCGTTCCGGCTGCCGAACTTTCCGGTCCGGTCGGCAAGATATTCGAGGATCGCGCTCGACTGCACGATGTAGTCCTCGCCGTCCTGCAGGCACGGCACGTTCCCGAACCTGCTTTTCTTCATGTAGTCGGCAGCCCGCGTACCGCCGCCGGGCAGATCCACCCACTCGAACGCAAACGGCTCGACCATCAGCGCGAGCGCGAGCCCCACGCGATAGGACGGACCGGAACGCGGATGCGCGTAGAATGTCACCTTCGACATGGCGGGTTTGGCTCCGGGTAAAAGTCATCATGGCAAGGCGCAGCGAACAACGCTCGCCCATGAGACTGGATTCTATATCCCCAGCTTCTGCTTGAGAATGTCGTTCACGGCCTGCGGGTTTGCCTTGCCGCCCGACGCCTTGATCACCTGCCCGACGAACCAGCCGAGCATGGTGGGCTTGGCCTTCACCTGCTCCACCTTGTCCGGGTTCTTCGCGATGATCTCGTCCACGACCTTCTCGATCGCGCCGGTGTCGGTCACCTGCTTCATGCCGCGCTTCTCGACCACCTCGCGCGGGTCGCCGCCTTCGGCCCAGACGATCTCGAACAAATCCTTTGCGATCTTGCCGGAGATGGTGCCGTCCGCGATCAGATCGACGATCGCGCCAAGCTGGGCGGCCGAGATCGGGCTTTCCTCGATCGTCTTGCCTTCCTTGTTCAGCCGGCCGAAGAACTCGTTGATCGTGAAGTTCGCGGCCGCCTTGGGGTCGCGCCCCTTGGCGACTTCCTCGAAGAACGCCGCGGTTTCCTGCTCGGCGATCAAGACGCCGGCATCGTAAGGCGAGAGACCGAATTCGGAGATGAACCGCGCCTTCTTCTCGTCCGGCAATTCCGGCAGGTCGGCGCGAAGCCGCTCGATGAAGGCATCGTCGAATTCAAGCGGCAGCAGGTCGGGATCTGGGAAGTAGCGATAGTCGTGCGCCTCTTCCTTGGAACGCATCGAGCGCGTCTCGCCCTTGGCGTTGTCGAATAGCCGCGTCTCCTGGTCGATCTTGCCGCCGTCTTCGAGAATGTCGATCTGGCGGCGTGACTCGTACTCGATCGCCTGGCCGATGAAGCGGATCGAGTTGACGTTCTTGATCTCGCAGCGCGTGCCGAACGGATCGCCGGGCTTGCGCACCGAGACGTTCACGTCGGCCCGCAGGTTGCCCTTCTCCATGTCGCCGTCGCAGGTGCCGAGATAGCGCAGGATGGTGCGCAGCTTCGACACATAGGCCTTGGCTTCTTCCGAGGAGCGGAGATCCGGCTTGGACACGATTTCCATCAGCGCCACGCCCGACCGGTTCAGATCGACGTACGACATCGTCGGGTGCTGAT
>JAEZFA010000135.1 GCA_023417665.1 Pseudomonadota bacterium
CGCGTAAGATAATGAATACAACAACCGCTGCAGTGCTTTAGTATCTCTCCGGATAATTGTTTTGATTTGTAGCAGAAAGGCCGCGGATTTCTCCGCGGCCTTTCTCTATCAGTCGACCGCTCTACCACTGAGCTACGGGAGCGCTAACTACAGCGCGCTGTGTTTAGCGCTCCCGACGGGAATCGAACCCGCGACCAGTCGATTAACTCTTAGCTGCACCCCGTCGTGCTGCCACACGTATCGCACTTCAGACACGTCCCGTTCCGCACCATCGTGAAGTTGTGGCACTCGGGGCAGGAGGAGCCTTCGTAGCCCTTCGCCTTCGCCGCCGCGCGCTGCGAGACTTCCATCGCTTTCGCGCGCTCCGCTTCGGTTTCGATGGCAAGATCCTGCTTTAGCGCGGTTGCGGTTTTTGCCGCTCCCGCCGGCGCGCCGCCGAGGAAGGCGGTCACGACACCGGCCGAAGTGGGCGCGGTGCGGGCGGGCTCGGTGGTTGCGCGCGCGTCCGTGTTCGACACGGCCGAGAGGCTCGGCGTCTTGCCGCGCACGAGGCCGCGCGAGATCGCAGGTGCAGCCTTGCCTTCGTCCTCGCCCTTGCCGAGCGCGGCGCCGCCCATCTCGTTCGGGTCGACGTGCGCCAGGTCATAGCGGCTCATGTAGGAGATCGCGAGCTCGCGGAACACATAGTCGAGGATCGAGGTCGCCATCTTGATGGTGTCGTTGCCGGTCACCATGCCCGCGGGCTCGAAGCGGGTGAAGGTGAAGGCGTCGACATATTCATCGAGCGGCACGCCGTATTGCAGACCGAGCGAGATCGCGATTGCGAAGTTGTTGAGGAGCGAGCGCAGCGTCGCGCCTTCTTTGTGCATGTCGATGAAGATCTCGCCGAGGCGGCCGTCGTCATACTCGCCGGTGCGGAGATACACTTTATGTCCGCCGACCACGGCCTTCTGCGTGTAGCCCTTGCGGCGCGAGGGCAGCTTCTCGCGGTCGCGGATGCGCTCGACGCGCTCCACGATGCGCTCGACCACCTTCTCGGCCATGGCAGCCGCGCGGGCGGCCTGCGGCTGCGCGAGCAGCGCTTCGACCTGATCTTCCTCGTCGTCCTCGTCCTGGATCAGCGCGGAATTGAGCGGCTGCGAGAGCTTGGAGCCGTCGCGATAGAGCGCGTTGGCCTTGAGCGCCAGCTGCCAGGAGAGCATGTAGCTCGCCTTGCAGTCCTCGACGGAGGCGTCGTTCGGCATGTTGATGGTCTTCGAGATCGCGCCCGAGATGAACGGCTGTGCCGCCGCCATCATGCGGATGTGGCTCTCGACCGAGAGATAGCGCTTGCCGATGCGGCCGCAGGGCGTCGCGCAGTCGAACACTGGATAGTGCTCGGTCTTCAGATGCGGAGCGCCTTCCAGCGTCATCGCGCCGCAAACATGCGTGTTCGCGGATTCGATGTCGCGTTTGGCAAAGCCGAGATGGGTGAGGAGGTCGAACGCCGGGTCCGCCATCTGCTCGTCGGTGACGCCGAGTTTCTTCAGCGTCTCGTCGCCGAGCGTCCAGCGGTTGAACACGAACTTAATGTCGAAGGCGGTGGCGAGCTTGCCCTCGAGCTTCTTGATGGTGTCGGCGTCGAAGCCTTTTGCTCCCAGAGAAGAGTGGTTGATGCCGGGGGCGTTGGAGAGCGTGCCGTGGCCGACCGCATAAGCCTCGATCTCCGCGATCTGCGCCTCGCCATAGCCGAGCGTACGCAGCGCTTCGGGCACCGCCTGGTTGATGATCTTGAAGTAGCCGCCGCCGGCAAGCTTCTTGAACTTCACCAGCGCGAAGTCGGGTTCGATCCCGGTGGTGTCGCAATCCATCACGAGGCCGATGGTGCCGGTCGGCGCGATCACGGTGGACTGCGCGTTGCGGAAGCCATGCTTGTGGCCGAGTTCGAGCGCGCGGTTCCAGGCTGCCGCCGCGCGGGCGATCAGCCGCTGGTCCGGGCAGTTTGCGATGTCGAGCGGCACCGGCGGGATCGAAAGCTGCTCGTAGCCGTCCTTGTCGCCATGCGCGGCACGGCGATGGTTGCGGATGACGCGCAGCATATGCTCGCGGTTCGGCTCGTACCCCGGGAAGGCGCCGAGTTCGGCGGCCATCTCGGCGGAGGTCGCGTAAGACACGCCGGTCATGATCGCGGTGATCGCGCCGGTGAAGGCACGCGCCTCGTCGGAGTCGTAGGCGATGCCCGCGGTCATCAGCCAGCCGCCGATGTTCGCGTAGCCGAGGCCCAGCGTGCGGTAGCGATAGGAAAGCTCCGCGATCTCTTTCGAGGGGAACTGCGCCATCATCACCGAGATTTCGAGGACGACGGTCCAGAGCCGCACCGCGTGCTCATAGGAGTCGACGTCGAACGACTTGTCCTCGGCGCGGAAGCGCAGAAGGTTCAGCGAGGCGAGGTTGCAGGCCGTGTCGTCGAGGAACATGTATTCCGAGCACGGGTTCGACGCGCGGATCGGGCCGGATGCCGGGCAGGTGTGCCAGTCATTGACGG
>JAEZFA010000139.1 GCA_023417665.1 Pseudomonadota bacterium
CCCCGAGCCGCTCGAAGAACCTGGCGCGGTCGAAGCCGAGGAAATTGCCGATGCCACTGCGCTACCGAGATGGCTCGAGAACCCGGCCGGATCGCGGCTCCAGTCGCGCGTGCCGTGATACCAGGCATAGCCGGCGGCACCCGCGGCAGCGGCCGCCGCGAGCACGCCCGCGAATTTCTTGCCCCACTCGTTCTCGACATCGAGCGCGATGGCATAAGGCAGGAATTTCTCGAACAGCTCCGGCGTCTTCTTCGGCGGATGCAGCGCGTTGAGGCGGTCTTCTTCCGCAACCCCGAGATATTCGCGAAAGCCTGCGATCTGGTCGCGGATGCGCTGCCCTTCGCGGCTCGGCGCTTTCAGGAGATGGAAGCCGGCAAAGGCGAGCGAACCCAATCCGGCGCAGACCAGCGCCGGAATCATCAGGTTCAGATCGACGCCGACATTGATGTAAATAAGCCCCAGCGCGGCGGCGATGCCGACAAGCCAAAGCAAGGCGCCGCCGATCAGGGCGAAATTCGGCCGGCGATGCGAATTTGCGCCGGCGAAATAGATCGAGGTCGCGATTCCGCAGACGATCGCTGCAATCGCGACACCGAAGGTGCCGGCATTCGCGCCGTCGCTACCCTTGGTGCTGTTGATCGCGTAGATGCAGAGCCCAACCGCGACGACCATCAGCACGAAGCCGAGAAACGACCAGCCGTAATTGTTGGTGAACAGCTTGCCGGTGTAGAGCCCGTGAAGCTTGTTTTCGAGCGCACGCTTCGCCGCGCCCACCACCAGATGGTTTTCCTGTTTCAGTTCGACAATGTTGCTTTTCGAAAACAGGTGCCGGCGCATCTCGTCTTCCGGCTCCGCGAGCGGCTCCTTGCCGGCCTGCAGCGTTACGCGGGATGTCGACGAACCCTCCGAAAGCGTCAGATGTCCCTTGACGCCGAGATTGACGATCGCCGCGGTGAAGGCGCGATTGTCGAAGCCGAGCCTGTCGAGATAGCGCACCTCGGACGGCGACATGTCGTTGGGCGGACCAAACAGCGGAATGATCGTGCCGGCAGCCGGATCGCGGCCGACCCGCGACCAGGTGGAGAAATAGAACAGCCCGACGGCGATCAGTCCGATCAGGGACGCCAGGATCGGCAGATTGTCCTGAAGGAAGTAAGCCGCCTTCCGCGCGCCGCTCGGCGGGGCAACGACGCCTTTCTGCCAGGCCACGGCGACCGTGAGCCCTTCATAAGGCGCGAGCCTGCGGGTCGTGCGCCACACGATGCGGTTGCCGCTTTGCTCGACCACGCGTGCATCCTTGCCGCTTGCGCCTTGCGGACCGGTGTAAAGCGCGTTCTGCCCGATCTGCGCGCCCTGCGGCAGCGTGATCCGCGCTTCCGCGCTGTCGATCTGAAAATTCCAGCCGTTGCCGGTCGCGTTCCAGTAGAGCTCGTCGAAGCTGTCGAAGAACCCCACCTGCCGCGTGGTGCGGTAACGGATCGTGTAGCTATGCGAACCGCGCGCAATGAGCACGTTCGCGTCGCCGATGCGCGTGCGCACGCCGTTCGAATAGCTTTCGACGCGATAAGGCTCCGGCTTGCCGTCGCGCGTGACCGCGATCACGTCGAAGCCGACATTGACCAGCGTGCCGTTGCGATTGCGATAGCTGGTCGGAAAGTCGCGGAAAATGCCGCGGCGGAACTGATTGCCCTCCGCCTGAATCGTGATCGTCTCGGTGACGTCGAGATCGCCGTTCGCCAGCACCGTGACATCGCTGATGAAATTGATGATCCGCTCCTGCGCGAAGGCGGATACCTGCGCGGCAAGAAAGACGAAAGCGGCAAGCAGAATCCTGCGCATGATCAGGCTCTCCGGTCGAACGAGATATTCGGATTTGCGCCTTGCGCGCGGTCGTCGAGTTCGAAGAACGGCTGCTCGGTGAACCCGAGCGGCTTCGCGATCACCAGGTCCGGGAAGGACTGGATCGAAATGTTCAGGTTGCGCACCGCCCCGTTGTAATAGCGCCGCGCATATTGAAGCTGCTCCTCGATCTCGGAGAGCTGCTCCTGCAATTTGAGGAAATTCTCGTTGGCCTTGAGTTGCGGATAGGCCTCCGCAACCGCGATCAGCCGCCCGACCGCTGAGCCGAGTTGCTGGGTCGCCTGCGCGTTCTGCGCGACATTGCCCTGCGCCTGCGCGTCGAGGCTCATCGCGCGTTTTGCCGTGACTTCCTCGAGCAGCGTCCGCTCGTGGGTCGCATAGCCCTTTACCGTCTCGACCAGCGCCGGCACCAGATCGGTGCGGCGCTTCAGTTGCACGTCGATGCCGCTCCAGGCCTCGCGTACGACGTTGCGCTGGCGCACCAGCCGATTGAAGACGATGACGATATAGATGAGCACGGCGGCGATGACGCCGTAGGCGACCCAGTCCCAGCGCATTTCGGGCTTCCTTCGCGAATTCAGGGGTGCAGTCTGTCGCAGGGAACAGCATGCCTCAATGGCCGGCGGCGTTTTTGGCAGTAAAATCACTGTGTTTCGCAGTTCCGGCGCCGGGGCCCCGGTTGCCCGAAATGCAGCCTGTGGGCGGCGTTCTTTAGGCTTCCCTTGACCCTCGAATCTGGTCTAAGACCCGGCCCAGCCGCGGGCCTGCTTTCGAACCCCGAGCTTCCGCGAGGATGGAAAGGACGCGCGACCGCGCGGCCTTTTTTTGTGTCTGAAGTACGAGATGCCCAAACGCACCGACATCAAATCGATCCTCATCGTCGGCGCCGGTCCCATCGTGATCGGCCAGGCCTGCGAATTCGACTATTCCGGCACGCAGGCGTGCAAGGCGCTCAAGGAAGAGGGCTACCGGATCATCCTGGTCAACTCCAATCCGGCGACCATCATGACGGATCCGGAGCTGGCCGACGCGACCTATATCGACCCGATCACGCCCGAGATCGTCGCGAAGATCATCGAGAAGGCGCGCCCCGACGCGCTCCTGCCGACCATGGGCGGGCAGACCGCGCTGAACACCGCGCTGTCGCTGCGCAAGATGGGCGTACTCGAAAAATATAACGTCGAGATGATCGGCGCGACCGCGGACGCGATCGACAAGGCCGAGGACCGCGAGCGCTTCCGCGAGGCCATGACCAAGATCGGGCTGGAGACGCCGAAGTCGCAGCAGATCAAGACGCTGGGACAGGCGCTCGACGCGCTGAAAGACATCGGCCTGCCCGCGATCATCCGCCCCTCCTTTACCATGGGCGGCACCGGCGGCGGCATTGCCTATAACCGCGAAGAATTCCTCGACATCGTCGAGCGCGGCATCGACGCCTCGCCCACCAACGAAGTGCTGATCGAAGAGTCGGTGCTCGGCTGGAAAGAATACGAGATGGAGGTTGTCCGCGACAAAAAGGACAACTGCATCATCATCTGCTCGATCGAGAACCTCGATCCGATGGGCGTGCACACGGGCGACTCGATCACGGTCGCCCCGGCACTGACGCTGACCGACAAGGAATACCAGATCATGCGCGACGCCTCGCTGGCGGTGCTGCGCGAGATCGGCGTCGAAACCGGCGGCTCCAACGTGCAGTTCGCGGTGAACCCCGAAGACGGCCGCCTGATCGTCATCGAAATGAACCCGCGCGTGTCGCGCTCCTCCGCGCTCGCCTCGAAGGCGACCGGCTTTCCGATTGCGAAAGTCGCGGCCAAGCTCGCGGTCGGCTACACGCTGGACGAGATCGCGAACGACATCACCGGCGGTGCGACGCCGGCTTCCTTCGAGCCGACCATCGATTATGTGGTCACGAAGATCCCGCGCTTCGCATTCGAGAAATTCCCGTCGAGCGACCCGAACTTCAACGTGCTGACGACCTCGATGAAGTCGGTCGGCGAAGCCATGGCGATCGGCCGCACGTTCCGCGAAAGCCTGCAGAAGGCGCTGCGCTCGCTCGAAACCGGCCTTTCCGGGCTCGACGAAATCGAAATCGAAGGTCTGGGTCAGGGCGACGACAAGAACGCGATCCGGGCGGCCCTCGGACGGCCGACGCCGGATCGTCTGCTGAAGGTCGTGCAGGCCATGCGGCTCGGCATGACCAACGAGGAAATTTTCAACGCCTGCAAGATCGACCCGTGGTTCCTCGACCAGTTTCGCGCCATCGTCGACCTTGAAGACGAGATCAAGGCGAAGGGCCTGCCCACGACCGCAGGCCCGTTCCGCAAGCTGAAAGCGCAAGGTTTCTCCGACGCGCGCCTCGCGAAACTCGTCGGCATGAGCGAAGCCGAAGTTTCCAAGAAGCGCCGCGCGCTGAACGTGCGCCCGGTTTACAAGCGCATCGACACCTGCGCCGCGGAGTTCGCCTCGCCCACCGCTTACATGTATTCGACCTACGAGATGCCGTTTGCCGGCGCGCCTGCCGACGAGGCGAAAGTCTCGGACCGGAAGAAAGTCGCGATCCTCGGCGGCGGCCCGAACCGCATCGGTCAGGGCATCGAATTCGACTACTGCTGCTGTCACGCGGCTTTTGCGCTGCGCGACGCCGGCTTCGAAACCATCATGATCAACTGCAATCCGGAAACGGTGTCGACCGATTACGACACCTCGGATCGCCTCTATTTCGAACCGCTCACCGCCGAAGACGTCATCGAGATTCTCGATCGCGAACGCACCAAAGGCGAACTGCACGGCGCGATCGTGCAGTTCGGCGGACAGACGCCGCTGAAGCTCGCGGAAGCGCTTGAAAAAGCCGACGTGAAAATTCTCGGCACTTCGCCGGACGCCATCGACCTTGCGGAAGATCGCGATCGCTTCAAGAAGTTGCTCGAGGAACTGAACCTTCTGCAGCCCGAAAACGGCATTGCGAAATCCACCAAGGAAGCGCGCGAGATCGTGGAGCGGATCGGCTTTCCGGTCGTGATCCGCCCGTCTTACGTGCTCGGCGGCCGCGCCATGGAGATCGTGCACGACGCGACCCAG
>JAEZFA010000166.1 GCA_023417665.1 Pseudomonadota bacterium
CCTGCGGCCAGCGCATCCTGCAAGGCGCCGAAATTTGTGTGGCCGCTTTTGTCTGCGACCGCGATCTCGCCGTCGAGTAGCGCGCTTTCGACGTTGAGCGCCTGCAAAGCCGGGATCAACGGCGCAAAGCGGCCGCTCCAGTCGTGGCCGTTTCGCGTGAAAATCCGTACTTCGTCGCCCGCGATCGCCGTGATCGCGCGATAGCCGTCGAACTTGATTTCGTGCAGCCATCCGGCACCGGCCGGCGGCGCATCCACGAGCGTTGCGAGCTGCGGCGCGACGAACTCAGGAAGAACTTTTGCGCTTCCTTTTCTTCTTCGCCGTTGCCGTCGGCTTCTTCTCGACGCGGCGCGCCGAGCTTGCGCGTGCACGCGGACTACGGCGCGATGTCGATGCGCGCTTTGCCGTCTTCAGCCGCTTGACGTTTGCCGAGACGGATTCGTTCGAATGCCATTCCGGTTCGGTTTCCGCGATCTCGTCCATGCCAAGACCGCTATGAATGCTGGTGAGTTGGCTTTCGATCAGGTCGCCGCCCTCGCCAGGACGCGCGTGCTCGTCCTTCTCCTTGATCAGGAGCCAGTTTTCCTTGCCCTGCTTGCGGCCGGTATCGGAGCGCAGGCGCACGAGCGCGAAGCCGCCATGCAGGCGCTTGCCGTGGATGACGAACTTCAGTTTCCCTTCCCTGAAGCCTTCCTCGGGGTCTTCAAGCGGCTCCCAGGTGCCTTCATCCCAGAGCATCACC
The DNA here is from genome assembly GCA_023417665.1 of Pseudomonadota bacterium. Lineage (GTDB taxonomy): Bacteria > Pseudomonadota > Alphaproteobacteria > Rhizobiales > Xanthobacteraceae. Next base: position 743 of record JAEZFA010000166.1, read on the forward strand.
GTGCCGCCGCCGTACTGGCCTTTCGGGATCGAGCCTTCGAAGCTGCCATACTCGACGGGATGGTCCTCGGTGCGGACCGCAAGCCGCTTGTCACCGGGGTCCATGCTGGGCCCGCGGGGGATCGCCCAGCTCTTCAGCACGCCATCGTGCTCAAGCCGGAAGTCGAAATGAAGGTTACGCGCCTCGTGCTTCTGGATGAGATAGGCGTGTCCCTTACCTTTGCGCGATGGCTTCGGCGCTCCGGACGGCTCGCTGGTCTGCGAGAAATCACGCTTCGCACGGTATGTGTCGAGACGATCTGCTGCCATGGTCTTACCTTATGCTACCTTTCTGCTGCGCTTCGCCGCCGTGCGTGACGACCGCGCCGCGCGCTTCGTGCGTTTTGCCGGTTTCTTTTCTTCGTTCTTCGCCGGCGCCGACTTCTTGCCGACGCTGCGCTTCAGTGCATCCATGAGATTGATGACATTCGAGGGAAGCTCGGCTTCCTCGATCAGACGCGGCGCGCGCTTCTCCTGCTTCGCCTCGATCAGCTCTTTCAGGGCGTCGGTATACTGGTCGTGGAACGCCGCGGGATCGAACTTCTTGCTCTTCTGTTCGATCAGTTGCGTTGCCAGCGAGATCATTTCGCTCGCAGGCTTCTTCGCCGGCACGTCCTCGAAATACTTGTCGGCTTTCTGGACTTCGTCGGCGTAATGCAGGGTTTGCAACAGCAAGCCCTTGCCCGCCGGCCGGATCGCCACGATCGCGCCTTTGCCGCGGATCACGATCTGGCCGAGCCCGATCTTCTTTTCCTTCTTCAGCGCCTCGCGCAGCACGACATAGGCTTCCTGCCCGTCCTCGTCGTCTTCCGGCGCGATGAAATAGCTGTTCTCGAAGTAGATCGGATCGATCTCGTCCTCGCCGACGAACTGCACGAGGTCGATGGTGCGCTTGGCCTCCAGCTTCACCTCGTCGATCTCGTCGTCGGTGAGCAGCACATATTTGCCCTTCTCGACCTCGTAGCCTTTGACGATCTCGTCCTTCTCGACCGCGCCCACACCCGGAACGACCTTCTCGTAACGGATGCGCTTTCCGCTCGGTTCGTGGATCTGGTTGAAGGAAATCCGGCTGCCGCTCTTGGCTGCCGAGTAAAGCTGGATCGGAATGGAAACCAGCGAAAGCCGGATACGGCCAGTCCAGTACGCGCGCGCGGGCATTTTGAAACTCTCCGGCTACCTAGCTATGCCCCCGCCGGGAGGAAACGCGGTACAGCCTAATTGGTTCCAAAAGCTTGGAAAATCCGGGCGCTCGCGCGCTTTAGCGAGAACACACAGGCCATGCAGATACCGCACTAGCGAAACGATCCCGTTCTCACTATGTTCGCGCGGAGCCTTGCGAGATTCATATCCCTCGCGCCGCCGCAAAAGCAGCGCGCCAGCCCGATATTTGCCCGTTCATGACCGACCTCCCGACCAAGAAAACCGCGCGCCCCGACAGCCGCTTCATCACCATTCGCGGCGCGCGCGAGCACAACCTCAAGAACGTCGACCTCGAACTCCCGCGCGACAAGCTCGTGGTGTTCACGGGGCTTTCGGGTTCAGGCAAATCCTCGCTCGCCTTCGACACCATCTATGCCGAGGGCCAGCGGCGCTATGTGGAGTCCCTCTCGGCTTACGCGCGCCAGTTCCTCGAGATGATGCAGAAGCCGGACGTCGACCAGATCGACGGCCTCTCGCCTGCGATTTCCATCGAGCAGAAGACGACCTCGAAGAACCCGCGCTCGACGGTCGGCACCGTCACCGAGATTTACGACTACATGCGGCTGTTGTGGGCGCGCATCGGCATTCCCTATTCGCCGGTGACTGGCCTGCCGATTGAAAGCCAGACCGTCAGCCAGATGGTGGACCGCGTGCTGGCGCTGCCCGAAGGCACCAAGCTCTATCTGCTTGCGCCGGTCGCCCGCGGCCGCAAGGGCGAATACAAGAAGGAGTTCGCCGACTATCTCAAGAAGGGCTTCCAGCGCGTCAAGGTCGACGGGAAGTTCTACGAGATCGCGGACGTGCCCGCGCTCGACAAGAAGCTGAACCACGACATCGACGTGGTGGTCGATCGCGTGGTGGTTCGTCAGGAGATCAAGCAGCGCCTGGCCGAATCCTTCGAGACGGCGCTGAAGCTCGCGGAAGGTCTCGCGGTTGCCGAATTGGCGGAGCCGGTCGCCGTCACGAAAGCGGCCGAAGACGGCATGAAGCGGGGCACGCAGGATGACCCGAACCGCATCCTGTTTTCCGAAAAGTTCGCCTGCCCTGTTTCGGGCTTCACCATCGCCGAAATCGAGCCGCGGCTGTTCTCCTTCAACTCGCCGCATGGCGCCTGCCCGGAATGCGACGGCCTCGGCGTCGAAAAACAGATCGACCCCGATCTCGTGGTGCCCGACCCGAAGAAGTCGCTCCGCGAAGGCGCGATCGCGCCGTGGTCGCGCTCGTCGTCGCCCTATTACACGCAGACGCTCGAAGCCTTGGGCCGCAAGTACAAATTCTCGCAGCAGGTCGCCTGGAAGGAGTTGCCGAAGAAAGTGCGCGACGTCGTGCTTTACGGCTCCGGCGATGACGAAGTGAAATTCGTCTATGACGACGGCTCGCGCACTTTCGAGACGCGCAAGCCCTTCGAGGGCGTCGTGAATAATCTCGAGCGGCGCTATCGCGAGACCGACAGCGACTGGGCGCGCGAGGACATCGAGCGCTTCTTCACCAACGTGCCGTGCAAGGCCTGCCACGGCAACCGGCTCAAGCCCGAAGCGCTGGCGGTGAAAATCTCGAAGAAGCACATCGGCGAAGTGACCGAGCTTTCGGTGCGCGCGGCACAGGAATGGTTCGAGGCGCTGCCCGGCAAGCTCAACAAGAAGCAGAACGAGATCGCGGTCCGCGTGCTCAAGGAAATCCGCGAGCGGCTGACCTTCCTCGTCGATGTCGGCCTCGACTATCTCACGCTCTCGCGCGCCTCCGGCACGCTTTCGGGCGGCGAGAGCCAGCGCATTCGCCTCGCCAGCCAAATCGGCTCCGGGCTCACCGGCGTGCTTTACGTGCTCGACGAGCCAAGCATCGGCCTTCACCAGCGCGATAATGCGCGGCTCCTCGAAACACTGCGGCGGCTGCGCGACATCGGCAACACCGTGATCGTGGTCGAGCACGACGAGGATGCGATCAAGACCGCCGACTACCTGATCGACGTCGGCCCCGGCGCGGGCGTGCATGGCGGCAAGATCGTCGCGCGCGGCAACGTGGACGACATCATCAACGAGCCGGAAAGCATCACCGGCAAATATCTCTCCGGCGAACTCAACGTCGAGACGCCGCTCGAGCGCCGCAAGCCCGAGCGCCGCTCGCTGAAGATCGTGAACGCAACCGGCAACAACCTGAAGAACGTGACGGCGGAAATACCGCTCGGCCTCTTCACCTGCATCACCGGCGTTTCCGGCGGCGGCAAGTCCACGCTCCTGATCGACACGCTCTACAAGGCGCTGTCGCGGCGGCTGAACAATTCGTCCGAGCACCCCGCCCCGCATAAAGCCATCGAAGGCGTCGAGCATATCGACAAGATCATCGACATCGACCAGTCGCCGATCGGCCGCACGCCACGCTCGAACCCTGCGACTTATACCGGCGCCTTCACGCCGATCCGCGACTGGTTCGCGGGCCTGCCGGAAGCGAAAGCGCGCGGCTATGGCCCGGGGCGCTTCTCGTTCAACGTGAAAGGCGGCCGCTGCGAGGCTTGCCAGGGCGACGGCGTCATCAAGATCGAGATGCACTTCCTGCCGGACGTCTATGTCACCTGCGAGGAATGCAAGGGCAAGCGCTACAACCGCGAGACGCTCGACGTCTTGTTCAAGGGCAAGTCGATCGCGGACGTGCTCGACATGACGGTAGAGGAAGCGCGCGACCTGTTTCAGGCGGTGCCGACCGTGCGCGACAAGCTGGAGACGCTCTCGCGCGTCGGCCTCTCTTATATCAAGGTCGGCCAGCAGGCGACGACGCTATCGGGCGGCGAAGCGCAGCGCGTGAAGCTCGCCAAGGAATTGTCGAAGCGCGCCACGGGCCGCACGTTGTACATTCTCGACGAGCCGACCACGGGCCTGCACTTTCACGACGTCGCGAAGCTTTTGGAGGTGCTGCACGAGCTGGTGGATAGCGGCAACACGGTCGCGGTGATCGAGCACAACGTCGAGGTCATCAAGACCGCGGATTATATCGTGGACATGGGCCCCGAAGGCGGCGACGGCGGCGGCGAAGTGGTCGCGACCGGCACGCCGGAAGAGATCGTGAAAGAGAAGCGCTCTTACACAGGACAGTTCCTGAAGCCGGTGCTGGAACGGGACAAGGCGCTGCGGGCAAAGCGGCCGAAGGTGAAGGCGGCGGAGTAAAGCTCGTCGTACGTCAAACTAAAAAATCTGCTTTGCGATATCGCTCGCCATATTCAATCCGGCGCGATGATCGCTGCTAGTTTTTGATAGTGAGAATGTATATCGGCCGTCACCCTGATAAATAAGCTTGTAGTGCTTCCCTTCCTCTTCAATTTCAAAACCTAGATCTTCCAACCCCTTTCTAACCTTTGCGTCCATGCTCTTGTAATCTCTCAATAACTCCTTGAGAGTTTCACGACTTGAACGCGGAAGGTCCGATTTAGGAATGTTTTGAAGAGCATCTTTGAGGATATGCTCTCTCCTACTTTCATTCGGCACCCTATCAGCAGCATCTTCTAGCGCTTCCCGAATAATGTTCGACACCTCACCGGCGTATAGGTCACGTTCACGGCCAGCAATCAAATTCAGGCCTTGGCCAACAGCCGCCTGAGATTCATACTTGCGAACTTCGGCCTGAAGTCGACCAATTTCCTTTTCTGCATCGGCAATTTTCTGGTCCTTGGCTTGAAGCTCAGCGTCAAACTTCTCCGCGTACTTATCTACTTCATTCGAACCAGACGCCTTGAGTACTTTTCTCTCTTCTTGCGAAACAGCCTCCTGCACGGCTGCCCAAGTGCATTTTACGAGTGGCCTCTTGTTGAGTAACGCAGTTCTGATTTCCTCGACAACCGAGCGATAGATATCTGCAGGCTGACCTGCCACTGAAGTTTCATCCAGCGGCGGTTAGAGCCTCGGCCAACGTTACGCCCTTTGGCGCGGTGAGTGAACCGGCATAGGCAGCCGGAGTTTTGTATCCGAGCGAGGAATGCGGCCTCG
>JAEZFA010000176.1 GCA_023417665.1 Pseudomonadota bacterium
CCACTGGGACACTTATGGCTGGGACCCGGATCTCAAGGGCGGCTGCCCGGAAGTCTATGAAAACCTGAAGCCGAAATTCGGCAAAGAACTGCAACAGCTCTGGGTCGATGCGATCATCACCGAACCGCGCGCCTATCTCATGCATCGGCTCGCGCATGTGAACCGCTTCTTTCAGTTTCTCTGCAAGGGCTGCGAGGAGCCGGTGAAAACCGGCTGGCAATCGAACAACCAGAAGGACGTCACCTTCACGCCGAACCCGGTTTACAACGCGATCGAATGGTTCTCGGTGAACTGGAGCCTGTCGCCGTTCGGGCCGCCTTATGTCTATCTGCTGGTCTGCCTCGCTTTCATGTGGGCTTCGATCGGGATTCGTGACCGCGTGACAAGGCATGTCACCTTTGCACTGGTGTCGTCGGGATCGCTCTATGCGCTCGCGCTCGTCGTCATCGGCATCGCGCACGAATATCGCTACATCTACTGGACCATGCTTTGCGCACTGATCGCAACGCCGGTTATCGTCGCGCGGGTGGTCATGCGGCGCGATCTTTCCGCTTCGCTTCGCTTCGGGCCGCTCGCGCTGATCGCCGCGGTCATCCTGTTCCGCGAAATCGCGGTCCGCTTCGTGCTGTGAGGATAAGATGACCCTGTCGCGCTATGTCATGTTTGCCGGCTACAATGCCTGGGCCAATGAGCGCATCTACAATGCGGCCGAAAAACTATCCGCCGAAGAATACCGCGTCGACCGCGGCGCGTTCTTCAAGTCGATGCACGGCACGCTCAATCACATTCTGGTCGCCGACCGCATCTGGATGAAGCGCTTCACCGGACAGGGCGAAGCGCCGGCAACGCTTGACGCAATCCTGCACGAAGACTTCACCGCCCTGCGCGCGGCGCGCGACCGCGAAGACGCGCGGATCTCGGCTTACATCGAGCAACTGACGCAAGCCGAACTCGCCGCCACCTTCAGCTACACGACCATCACCAATCCGAAGCAGATCACCCAACCGCTCGCGCCGGCACTCGATCATTTCTTCAATCACCAGACTCACCACCGCGGACAGGCGCATGCGATCCTGACCGGCCTGCGCGGCCGCAATTTTGCTCCCTCGCTCGATCTGATCCTGCATCAGCGCGAAACCGGTGCTGGCGGCATACGCAGCGCGTGAGCGCTTTTTTGCTGTTGCGATTTTGCCACGGCCGGTGAAAAAGCCTGCCGCGTTAACTACTGATTAACCCAAGGATAACAGCACGTTAACCATGGCCTCCTAGCGTGAGATCAACTCGACGAATCCCATTCGCCTAAGGGGGCTACCTTGAAAAAGATTCTTTCGCTCGTTGCAGCACTCGCGGTCCTCGCCGTTGCGGCGCCTGCACAGGCCGCTGACATGCCGGTTCGCGGTCCGATCTATAAATACGCGCCGCCGCCGGCACCGGTTTTCAACTGGACCGGTTTCTACGCGGGTGCGCATGGCGGTTACGGGTTCGGCGATTTCCTCGCCAATGACATCGACGGATTCACCGGCGGCTTCCAGTTCGGCTACAACTGGCAGTTCTCGCCGAACGTCGTGTTCGGCCTCGAAGGCGACATCACCTTCAGCGACGTCAACGGCACCGCCTTCGGCTTCCCCTATCACATCGATTATCTCGGCACCGCGCGCGCACGCGTCGGTTACACATGGGATCGCACCATGTTCTACGGCACCGGCGGCATCGCGTTCACGCGCGCATCGCTCGGCGGCATTCATGGCGACGACACCGGCTGGACGCTTGGCGCCGGTCTGGAATGGGCTTTCTCCCACGGATGGAGCGCCAAGGCCGAATACGCCTATTACAACTTCGAGAACAACATCGATCTTTCGATGATCAAGCTCGGCGTGAACTACCGCTTCAATTCGGTCTGGTAAGCACACGCTTACACAGGAAAGAACATGAAAGCCCCGGGCGAAAGCCCGGGGCCTTTTTTGTTTCCAATAACTTAGATCATATTCACCGTCTTAGTATGTTATATATTTTCTTATGCGAGTATTTTTCGTATAATTATTGACAGCACATTTTTTTCCGTGAAATAGTCCTGAAACGGTCGACGGTCCGTCGCCGCTAAATTCAGGAGAGCTATTCATGTCCCCGTTTCGCTTGCTGGCCGGTTTCGTCGTTGCGGCCACACTCGTCTTTCCGGCCGTTGCGCAGGAAGTACCGAAGGGTCCGCTGGTGACGGCCGATTGGCTGTCGAAAAATCTCGACAACCCGAAAATCCGCGTGTTCGAAGTCAGCGTCGATACCGGCGTTTACGAGCGCGGGCATATCCCCGGCGCGCTCAACATTCGCTGGCACCACGATCTCGTCGACACAGTGCGCCGCGACATCGTGAGCGCGCAGAATCTGCAAGCGCAGTTGCAGGCAGCCGGCGTCACCAAGGATACGACGATCATTCTCTACGGCGACAACAACAACTGGTTCGCTGCCTGGGGCGCATGGGTTTACGAAGTGCACGGCATCGGCGCACAGGTGAAGCTGCTCGATGGCGGCCGCAAGCTTTGGGAAGCCAAGGGCCTGCCGCTGGATACCAGTGCGAAGACGTTTCCAAATCGAACTACACGCTTCCTGCGGGCAAGCCGCAGCTTCGCGCCAAACTTGCCGACGTGCTCGCCGCCGTAAACTCCGGCGGCAAGGATAAAACCGTTCTGGTCGATATCCGCTCGCCCGACGAATACAACGGCAAGATCATCGCGCCCAATGGCATCAAAGAACTTTCCATCCGCGCGGGTCACATCCCAGGCGCCAAGAACGTTCCCTGGGGCAAGGCGGTCGCAGCGGACGGCACCTTCCTGCCCGCCGACCAGCTGAAGAAAGTCTATGCCGACGCCGGTATCGACGGCAGCAAACCGATCATCACCTACTGCCGGATTGGCGAACGCTCGAGCCACACCTGGTTCGCGCTCGCAAAAATCCTCGGCTACCAGAACGTCAAGAACTATGACGGCTCCTGGACCGAATACGGCAATTCGGTCGGCGTGCCGGTGCAGAACAACGCCGGTCTGGTCTGGAACGGCAAATAATCCACACGAGATTGCCTCGTCTTTGAAAGCATCTGCCGTTGGCAGCTTGGGCGAAAGTCAGCTGACGAAGTCGAGGCAAACCAAAGCGCATTCGAGCGTTCCTCCCGATGCGCATAACTGGACGCGGTTTGCGAAAGCATCCGCGTCCTTTTTTCTCCAGGATCACTTCATGAACGCAACCAGACTACCCGATCTCGCTGCCGTCGCGATTGTATCGGCGATCGCCTGTCTCGTTTGGCTCCTCTACGGCTCGCCCGAAACACGCATGCTCGCGCTCTCACTCGCGCTCGGCGGTGTTACAGGTTTCGTTCTGCAACGATCGCGCTTCTGCTTCTTCTGCCATACACGCGAGTTCATCGAGGAAGGCGACCCACGCGGCGTGCTTTCGATCCTGCTCGCGCTCGGCGTCGGCACGCTCGGCTATCTCGTGGTGCTTACGCAGTGGATGCCGGTGCCGCTGGCCGATCGTCTGCCGCCCACCGCGCATGTCGGACCGGTAAGTTATGTGCTGGCGCTCGGCGCCTTCGTATTCGGCGTCGGCATGTCGATCTCGGGCTCGTGCATCTCGGCGCATATCTATCGCCTCGGCGAAGGCTCGCCGACCTCTCCCTTCGCGCTGGCGGGCGCGGTGATTGGCTTCGGCCTCGGCTTTCTCAGCTGGAATAGGCTCTATCTCGCCGCGGTGGCCGACAGTTCCGTCGTCTGGCTACCGCATACACTCGGCTACGGAGGAACGCTCGCAGTTACCTTTGCGGGACTGCTCGTCATCGCCTGGCTCGTGCTTGCGCGCAGCAAATTCAAACTCGCCGCGCGCAAGGAGGCGACCGTGAGCGCCGCAAGCATCGGACGTTCGATCTTCGTGGAACGCTGGCCTGCATGGATCGGCGGCTTGCTTATCGGCATCATTTCGGCCGTGGCTTATCTGCGGGTGTCGCCGCTCGGCGTAACGGCAGAACTCGGCTCGCTTGCGCGGACGTGGACGCAGGAGGCGGGGTTGCTGCCCGATACGCTTCACGGTCTTGATGCGTTTCGCGGCTGCGTCACCGCGGTGAAGACCGCCCTGCTCTCGCCGAATGGTGTGTTCGTTGGCGGAATTTTCCTCGCGAGTTTCGCCGCCGCGATTGTCGCGGGACAGTTCAAGCCGCGCTTGCCGACAATTTTTGAAGCGGTGCGCGGTTTGCTTGGCGGCGTCCTGATGGGATGGGGTGCGATGGTGGCGCTTGGTTGCACCATCGGCGTGCTGCTTTCGGGCATTCACGCAGGAGCGTTGAGCGGATGGGTGTTCCTGGTCTTCTGCGTTGCCGGGTTGCTCTCAGGCTTATGGCTGCGACGGCTCGCGCAAGCACTAGCAACTGTCGCGCGAGGAAAAACGCATGGATGAATGACGCGCGGTAAAGGCAAGTAGAAGAGCAGACTTGTTAGGCCTTCTGCTGCCAGCGTCCGGCATCGTCCTGCTGCCAGTAGGTGACGCTGTGGCCCGCCGCCTGCGAAATCTTCCATTGCTGCCGCGCGTTATCGACGGCATCTGGATCGTTGCCGTCGAAGAGATGGATCGCGCGCTCGTACTCGTCGAGATTTTCGCCGCTCGCGCCTTCGACGAAGAAGCGCACGCTGGCGGCATTGGCGTTCGCATCCGACGTGGTCAAAAGCACCGGCTGCTCGGCGGCGTTTGAATCCTTATCGGTGCCGTGCGGAAGAAACGCGTCGTCGCGCCAGGTCCACAGGTGCTGGTCGAGGGCGACGGCGCGCTCGTCGGTCTGCGTCTGCACCACGCAGCGCCAGCCGCGCTCAAGGCATTTCTCAAGCAGTTGAGGAAGCACCTTCTCGAGCGGCTGGTTCTGCAGGTGGTAGAAGTAAACCTCTGTCACGATTGAATTATTTCTCGTAATGGGCGGCGATGAACTCGTTCAGGAGACGCACGCCCCAGCCCGGACCCCAGCTGTCGCCGATCTCCGTATTGTGCGCGGCCATGCCGGTGCCGGCGATGTCGAGATGCGCCCATGGCGTCTTGCCGATGTAGCGCTGAAGAAACTGCGCGGCGGTGATCGAACCGCCGAAACGTCCGCCGGTGTTCTTCATGTCGGCGAACCTCGAGTCGATCATCTTGTCGTAGTAAGCGCCGAGCGGCATGCGCCACACGAGTTCTCCGGTGACCTTGCCGGCTTCGGTCAGGCGCTCGGCAAGTTTGTCGTCGTTGGAGAACAGCCCGGCATATTCCTGACCGAGCGCGATCAGGATCGCGCCGGTAAGCGTCGCAAGGTCGATGATGAGCTTCGGCTTGAAGCGTTCGTTGGTGTAGGCCAGCGCATCGCAAAGCACGAGACGGCCTTCGGCGTCGGTGTTGATGACCTCGATGGTCTGGCCCGAGGC
>JAEZFA010000183.1 GCA_023417665.1 Pseudomonadota bacterium
TTGAAGCTGGTGAGTTGCTCGACGCCGACCGGCCCGCGCGCATGCATGCGGCCCGTGGCAATGCCGATCTCTGCACCGAAGCCGAACTCGCCGCCGTCGGCGAACTGGGTCGAGGCATTGTGCAAGACGATCGCGGAATCTACTTCGCGCAGGAAAATCTCGGCTTCCGAAGGATCGTCGGTGACGATGGCGTCGGTGTGCTGCGAGCCGTACTTCGTGATGTGATCCATCGCGGCCTGCAGGCCGTCGACCACTTTCACCGCGATGATCCTGTCGAGATATTCCGTGGGCCAGTCTTCCTCGGTCGCGGCTTTCACGCGCGGATCGACGGCTTGCGTCGCGTCGTCGCCGCGCACCTCGCAACCGGCATCCAAGAGCATCTGCACGAGCGGCCGCAGATGCGTGGGTGCCGCTTTCCTGTCGACCAGCAGCGTCTCGGCCGCACCGCAAACGCCGGTGCGGCGCATCTTGGCGTTGAAGACGATGTTCTTCGCCATATCCAGATTTGCAGGCGCATGGACATAGAGGTGGCAGACGCCTTCGAGATGCGCGAAAACCGGCACGCGCGCTTCCGTCTGCACGCGGGCGACGAGGCTCTTGCCGCCGCGCGGCACGACCACGTCGATATTGCCGGAGAGGCCGGAAAGAATTTCGCCGACGGCCGCGCGATCCGTGGTCGGGACGAGCTGGATCGCGTCTTCGGGAAGCCCCGCTTCGCGAAGGCCCGCGACCAGACAGGCGTGAATGGCGCGGCTGGAGTGAAAGCTGTCGGAGCCGCCGCGCAAAATCACGGCGTTGCCGGCCTTCAGGCAGAGCGAGCCGGCGTCGGCCGTGACGTTCGGGCGGCTTTCATAAATCACCGCGACCACGCCGAGCGGGGTGCGCACGCGCTGAAAGATCAAGCCGTTCGGCTGTTCCCAGTCCGCGATCACTTCACCGACCGGATCGGGCAGGAGTGCAACCTGCTCGACGCCGGCGGCAATCGCGTCGATGGATTTGTCGGTGAGGGTGAGGCGATCGAGGAAGGCGGCGCTGATATTCTGCGCCTTCGCCGCGTCGAGGTCTTTGGCATTGGCTTCGAGGATCTTCGTCTTGTTCGCGCGGATCGCGCGTCCCGCCGCTTCCAGCGCGTCGGCTTTCCGCGCGGATTCGGCAAGGCCGAGCGCACGCGCGGCCTTTCGCGCGCGCTCGCCGATGTCGCGCATCACGGCTTTCACGTCGCTGGTCTCGCGGACGTTCATCTCATTCTCCAGCCATCGCGAGATCGTCGCGATGGATCATCGCGGACCGGCCTTCATGGCCCAGGATCAGCACGATCTCGTTCGTCGACTTCTTCACGATCTTTGCCGCGTCTTCCGAATCATAGGCCACCAGCCCGCGCGCGATTTCCTCGCCGTCGGGGCCGCGCACGAGCACGGCATCACCGCGTGCGAAGTCGCCGGAAACCTTTATCACGCCGGCGGGCAGGAGGCTCTTGCCGTTCCTGAGCGCCGAGATTGCCCCGGCATCAACGTGAATGATGCCTTTGGGCTCGAGATTGCCGACGATCCATTTCTTGCGCGCGGTCACCGGGTTCGCGGGCGTCAGAAACCAGGTGCAGGCTTCGCCGTTCACGATCGCCCGCAGCGGATGCATCTTCTTGCCGAGCGCAATTATCATGTGCGCGCCGGCAAGCGTCGCGATCTTCGCGGCTTCCACCTTCGTCACCATGCCGCCTCGCGAAAGCTCGGAGCCTGCAGCACCGGCCATGCTTTCGATCTCCGCGGTGATGCGGGGAATGACGGGAATGAGTTTCGCGTCCTTCTTCACGCTCGGCGGCGCGTCGTAGAAGCCGTCGATATCGGAAAACAGCACGAGCAGGTCCGCGCCGATCATCGAGGCGACGCGCGCCGCGAGCCGGTCGTTGTCGCCATAGCGGATTTCGGTGGTCGCGACCGTGTCGTTCTCGTTGATGACGGGGACCGCCTTGATGTCGAGCAGCTTGCCGATGGTCGCACGTGCATTGAGATAGTTGCGGCGCTCCTCGGTGTCTTTCAGCGTGAGCAGCACCTGGCCCGCAACCAGCCCGACCTTGCCGAGCGCCTCGCTCCATGCACGCGCAAGCGCGATCTGGCCGACGGCGGCGGCCGCCTGACTTTCTTCGAGCTTCAGCGGGCCTTTTGCGAATTTCAGCACGGTGCGGCCGAGCGCGATCGCGCCCGACGAAACGACCACGATCTGCGCGCCGGCTTTCGCGCGCTCCGCGAGATCTTCGGCCAGCGCATTCAGCCAGTCGGAATAGAGCTCGCCGCGCTCCGAGTTCACGAGCAGCGACGATCCGACCTTCACCACGATGCGGTGAAAATTCTTCAGTTCGGGTGTTACGGGCGCCATGCCGCACTCTTCTCGGATTTGTTCTTTGCGGTGCTGGCGCGGGCCGCAATCTTGAAGACTTCGCGCAAAGCTTCCGCCACGCCCTTCTTCGAATGCGAGGAAAGCGCGAGCGGCTTCTTCTTCGTCACCTTCTGCAGCTTCTTCAGTTGCGATTCGAGCTTCTTCGGCGTCAGCGCGTCGATCTTGGAGAGTGCTACGATCTCGGGCTTCCCGGCGAGCCCGCCGCCATAGGCTTCGAGTTCGCTTCGCACGGTTTTATAGGCGCCGGCGACGTCTTCCTGCGTTGCGTCGACGAGATGCAGAAGCGCGTTGCAGCGCTCGACATGACCGAGGAAGCGGTCGCCAAGGCCCGCGCCTCCGTGCGCGCCTTCGATGAGGCCCGGAATATCCGCGAGCACCAGTTCGCGATTGTCGGTCCGCACGATGCCGAGCTGCGGATGCAGCGTCGTGAAGGGATAGTCCGCGACTTTCGGCTTTGCCGCGGTGACGCTCGCAAGGAAGGTCGACTTGCCCGCGTTCGGAAGTCCGACGAGGCCGGCATCCGCAATAAGTTTCAACCGCAGGCGGATGGTGCGTTCCTGGCCTTCGATGCCGGGATTGGCGCGGCGGGGCGCGCGGTTGGTCGAGGACTTGAAATAGGCGTTACCGAAGCCGCCTTGTCCGCCCTCGAGCAGCACGATGCGCTGGCCGACCTCGGTCATGTCGGCAAGCACGGTCTCGCCATCCTCGTCGAGCACTTCGGTGCCGACCGGGACTTTCAGCACGGCATCTTTGCCGCGGCCGCCGGCGCGGTCGCGGCCCATGCCGTGGACGCCGGTGCCGGCCTTGAAATGTTGCTGGTAGCGATAATCGATCAGCGTGTTCAGGCCGCTCACACACTCGATGACGACATCGCCGCCGCGGCCGCCGTCGCCGCCGTCGGGCCCGCCGAACTCGATGAACTTCTCACGCCGAAAGGAAACCGCGCCGGCGCCACCATTGCCGGAGCGGACATAAACCTTGGCTTCGTCGAGAAATTTCATCGCTCATCACATCGGATATTTCACACCCCGCATATCGCATGCGGGGTGTGAAGCCAGTTCTCTATCCCGCTTTGGTGAAGGTCGGCAAAGCGGCCGCGCCCCAGGCGCGCAGGGATTGCCAGGTGCGGCGCGTCAGCACGAAGCGATCGACCGGTACGGAAGCGCCGAGCGCCTTGATCTGGTTCAGGCCGGTCGAAGCCCAGGAGAACCCGCACTTCTCGATCACCCGGCGCGAAGCCTCGTTGTGAATCCGGCAGGATGCGGACAAGGCGTCGATCCCGGTTTCGGAAAAGGCGTGGTCGATGAGCGCGCGCGCCGCCTCGGTCGCAAAGCCCTGCTTCCAGAACGGCTCGCCGATCCAGTAGCCGATCTCGGGGTTATGCTCCTCGCCGCGGTGGCCGAAGCCCGCAACGCCGACCATCACGCGCTTTTCGCCCTTGGCAAACAGCACCTTGGAATGGCCGTTGCCGGCGCGAACCTTCTGCAGCCAGGCTTCGGCGTCGCGCCGCGTATAGGGATGCGGCACGGTCGCGGTCATCTCGGCGATCTTCTGATTGTTCGCGAGGCTTACGATGTCGTCGAGATCGCGCGTAGCGGGCGCGCGCATGACGAGACGGGCAGTCTCGATGATGAGACCACGCTTCTTCTCGGCGGGGATGCTCGCTTCCATCTGCAACGTCATGACGGGCCTCCGTCTTTCAAAAAACAATTCAGGGGAGACACCTGTCTCCCCTGAATTCAGACCCGTCTTTTCAATTTGGGTCCCGCGGAGCGACAAGTGCCGGCGGGACCTTTTAAGATCTCGCCTATTCGGCTGCTTTCGGCATCGGTACGATGTTTACGAGGTTGCGGTCTTTCGACTTGGCCTTGAACTCGACGATGCCGTCGGTGAGCGCAAAAAGGGTGTGGTCGCGGCCGACGCCGACATTGGCGCCCGCATGAACCTTCGTGCCGCGCTGGCGCACGATGATGTTGCCGGCAAGCACGGCTTCGCCGCCGAAGCGCTTCACGCCGAGGCGCTTGCCAGCCGAATCGCGCCCGTTGCGCGAGGAGCCGCCTGCTTTCTTGTGGGCCATCGTTAGTCTCCGAACTTATTGCGGGGGCCTATACCCCAAAAACCTGACTTAGTCTTTCTTTTTTGCCTTGGCGGGCGATTTCGCCTTTTTCGCGGGCTTATCGGCCTGTTCGCCTTCGGCTTTGGCCTTCTTCTCCGGCTTGGCGCGGGCCGCCTTGCTGGGCTTGGCGCCGTCGAGGAGAATCTCGGTCACGCGGACCAGCGTGTAGTGGTCGCGATAGCCGCGCTTGCGCTTCGAATTCTGGCGGCGGCGCTTCTTGAAGGCGATGACCGTGCGGCCGTGGGTCTGCGCGAGCACTTCGGCGGCGACCGATGCGCCATCGACCAGCGGCGTGCCGAATTTCGGCGTGTCGCCGCCATGGGCGATCACCGGGAAGGTGACGATGTCGCCGACCTTGGCGTCGTGCAGGTAAACTTTGAGGGTCTGATCGGCAACAACGCGGTGTTGTTTGCCGTCGGTCTTGATGACCGCGAACATGATTTTCGTCTCTTTCTCCGGCCTTGATGGGTCCGGCTTCTTGCGATCAAGCCCTGATTTCAGGGCCTGCCGGGACGTCGTTGCTAGCGTCCTTGTTGGATGGCCGGGGTGATAGAGGCTTAGGGCCGCGGGTGTCAAGGAAAGGCTGCCTTGATCGTAAGTCACTATAAATAAAGATAATTTTAAGGGTGACGCTGTCCGGGCCGGGTGATCTGCCGGGATTGCATGGCTCCCGGGCGCCCGCTTCCGTGCCTGCGGCATGTGGTTTGCTCCTTTTTCAGGAGGAAATCCCCGGGATTTCAGCCGACCCGGAGGGCGTAAACGCCGCCGCCTCCCGAGGCTCCCGCAAGCGAACCTAGAGAAGGCGAAATGGACGCAACGAACTTCATGCCCTGGCTGATGCTGGCGAGCACGCTGGCATTCATTCTGGTCGCGCCGCTGCTCAGCAACGAGCTGCCCGACTACGAACCCGCTTCGACCCGCAAACGGAAGAAGAAAAAGCCGCAATAGCGCCGGCCGCTTTCCGGCGAATTTAGGCGAAGGGCCGCGCAGGCCTCTGGAGACTTTACGGGATTGCTTCCTAGCCTGACGGGCATGGACCTTACCTATATCCCGCATTTTCTGATGTCGGGTCTGCTCGCCTTGATCCTGATCGCGCCGCTGCTTTCAGAGGGCATGCCGGACCACCCGGACCGGCGGCGCGACCGGAACTAGCCGATTTTCCATCCAATCCGCCCGGATTGCGGGCGTCACAGAAGAAGTTTGCGCCTCGCCTTGTGCGAGGCGGACGGCTTCGTTAAGGAACGGCCCTCTAGACAAGGACCACGGATCGACCCGGTCCTTATCGGCGCGGAGAGGTGCCAGAGTGGTCGATTGGGACGGTCTCGAAAACCGTTGTGCGTGCAAGCGTACCGTGGGTTCGAATCCCACCCTCTCCGCCAGCCTTCGCTCTTCGAGCTTCGGCTGGCTTACGCCATCAGATACATAA
>JAEZFA010000190.1 GCA_023417665.1 Pseudomonadota bacterium
TACGAGAGCTATGCAAAAATCTAGGAGCTAGGCGACTTGCTATGCAACATAATAAAAGCGCCGCGGCTGGGTGCAGCGGCGGCGTGAACATTCTGTAGTTTCAATCGAAACTAGCCGGCGTTGCGGCGAGCACGGATCTGGTAGCTGTCGAAGCCGTATTCCGCGACCTGCCACCACAGATACTGCTCGTTCCGGAACGACTGCATCAGCTCGATGTACTTCTTGAAGTTCGCGTTCTTGGCCGAGAGTTCGGCCCAGAGCTCATTGGTCGCCTTGTAGGAGGCGTCCATGATCTCGTTCGAGAACGGACGAAGCTGCGCCTTGGCCGCGACCAGACGACGGAGCGCCTGCGGATTGAGCACGTCGTAACGTGCCTGCATCCAGGTGTTGGCGTAAGCGGCAGCCGCGCGCACCGCAGCCTGGTAGTGCTTCGGCAGCGCATTGAACTTCTCGAGATTGAAGAAGGCGTGCGTGGTCGGGCCACCTTCCCAGAAGCCGGGGTAGTAGTAGTAGGGCGCGACCTTCGCGAAGCCGAGCTTCTCGTCGTCGTAGGGGCCTACCCACTCGGCGGCGTCGATCGTGCCGCGCTCCAGCGCCTGATAGATTTCGCCGCCCGCGATCTGCTGCGGCACGACGCCAAGCTTCGCCAGCACCTGACCGGCGATACCGCCGATACGCATCTTCAGACCCTGAAGATCGGCGACGGTCTTGATCTCCTTGCGGAACCAGCCGCCCATCTGCGTGCCGGTGTTGCCGAGCGGCAGCGCGTTGACCCCGAAGCCCTTGAAGAACTCGTTCCAGGCTTCGGTGCCTTCGTTGCCCGAGAGCCAGGCGTTCTGCATGCGCGCGTTCAGACCGAACGGAACGGACGCGGCAATCGCGAAGGTCGGGTCCTTGCCGACATAATAATAGGAAACCGTGTGGCAGCACTCGATGGTGCCGTTCGACGTCGCATCGAGCACCTGAAGCGCCGGTACGATTTCGCCTGCCGCGAAAACCTGCACCTGGAACTTGCCGTCGGTAATCTCGGAAAGCTGCTTCGCGAACACTTCACCACCGCCATAGATGGTGTCGAGCGGCTTCGGGAAGCTCGAGGCCATACGCCACTTCACTTCCGGATTGGACTGCGCGATGGCCGGAGCCGCGATCGCACTGGCGGCGGCGCCAGCACCCGCCACCTTCAAAAATTGACGACGTTTCATCGTAAGAAACTTTCTCCCATAGACTGCGGGAGGCACAGTGCCGCCCGCTTGGCGAAAGCGCGTAGCATGCTTTGCGCGCAGGGGCGCTGCCCTAGCCATGCGCAAGGGACATTTCACCCCGCGGAGCCATGCCGCAGGCGCGACGTTGCGACCAAAGTCGAGGCGATTTGCGAAAGTTTATTGCGCCGCGCCCTAGCGCAGCTTGGAAGCCGCTATTCGTGAGAGCGAAGCGGCGGCCAGAAGCGGCGCGGGTTCCGTAACGTCACGGCGCTTTATGCCGGGATAAGTACGCTGCGCCAGCGCAAGCGCTTTGCGCAGCACCTCGGCGACTGCCGGATCGGCTTTCTCAATCTCGGGCAGCAAGCTGCGCGCCTGCGCCGCAGCGGCGAGCGCAAAACCAACACCGTCGAGATAGGTTTCCAGCGTCGCCTCTTTCTTCAGCGCGAGCACATTTTGTGCAGCCGCACGATCGAGCGTATCGGCGAGCACCCGCGCGCGAACTGCGACCGAAGAGAGCGCCGATTTGGGTGCCGCCTGCTCGGCGCGGTCGAGCGCCTGAAAAACCGCTTCCACCAACCCCTTCACTTCCGCGGCCGGAGCCTTCCTATTTGCCGCGGCGATGGCCGCTTCGATCTTCGCGCCAAGATCGCTCACGCCGCGCTTTTTGAAGACCTCTTCCATCTCGGCGTAAACTTCGGAGAAGCCGTGCGCGAACATTTCCGTGCCGGCGGCAGTTTCCCCGGCTTCATAGGCCGCGAGTCCCGCATGATAATGCGCAGCGATCACCGCCAGCGCGATGCCGTACTGGACCGGATCCTTTTCTGCCGCCGCGGCATCGACCCCGCCTTCGCCGGTTTCGTTCTCGCCGCCCTGCCCTTGCACATGCTGTGCGAGATGAAGCGAAGACTCCGCCTGTGCACGCAAAAGGCTTGCGGCCGATGTCGCGGGCGCAGTAACGCCGGCGCGCGCGGATACGTTCGCGCCCGCGAGTACCGCAACGCCGACGCCAAGCCAGATTTTTCGTGTCTTCATCGCAAGGCTCCCGGCCTGTTTTCCGCAGCACGTTCGCGTGCGAGACTAGCGGCATCCAGTTGCCGACGCCATCGATCCCTCCTTCCTTCGAGAACTTCCAAACATGCGTATTGCGATCGCCAATGTGCTCGATGCAGCGGAACTCGCGGAACTGTGCCGCGCGCTCGAAAGCGTACGTTTTCTCGACGGCCGTGCGACAGCCGGCTATGCGGCGCGCGAGGTGAAAGACAATCGCCAGGCCGATCCGCGCGACCGCAAGGCGGCGGTGCTACGCACGAACGTAGAGGAAAGGATTCTTGCCAACGAGCTTTTCCGGCTGGCGGCAAGACCGAAACAACTTACGCCGATTCTTTTCTCGAAGTACGAACCCGGGCGCCGCTACGGCAGTCACGTCGATGACGCATTGATGGGCGGAATGCGGGCGGACGTTTCCTTCACGCTGCTCCTGTCCGAGCCTGCTTCCTACGACGGCGGCGAACTCGTGATCGAGAGCGCGTCGGGCGACGAGGCGTTCAAACTCGACGCCGGCTCCATGATCGTTTACCCGGCGACGTCGCTGCACAGGGTCACCGAAGTGACGCGCGGCGAGCGGCTCGCGGCCGTCGGCTGGGCGCGCAGTTATATTCGCGATGAAGCGCAGCGCGAACTTCTGTTCGATCTCGACACGGCGCGAATGCGGATTTTCAGCCGCGAAGGCAAGAGCGAAGATTACGACCTGCTTTCGAAATCGTCCGCCAATCTGTTGCGCATGTGGGCGGACGACTGACCGCCGCGCAGCGAAGTCAGGACTCAATCACGATGCGCGGTGCTGCGCGCTTTGCTCCGGATCCTTCCAGCGCACCGCGTACCTTGGCGGCAATATCCTTGTAGATTTTCGCGTAAGCGCCGTCCGGTTCGCTGACGACGATCGGCTTGCCGGCATCGGACAGTTCGCGGATTTTCAGTTCCAGCGGGACTTCCCCAAGGAACTGGACGTTCCAGCGCTCGGCCTCGTGCCTGGCACCGCCATGGCTGAAAATGTCCGAACGCTCGCCGCAATGCGGGCAGAGAAAATAACTCATGTTCTCGATCAGCCCGAGCACCGGCACGTCCACGCGCTTGAACATCGCAATGCCGCGCCGCGCATCGATCAACGCAAGATCCTGCGGCGTGGAAACGATCACGGCACCCGCGAGCGGCACCTGTTGCGCGAGCGTCAGCTGCGCGTCGCCGGTTCCGGGAGGCATGTCGACCACGATCACGTCGAGCGGCGCCCAATCCACCTCGCGCAACATCTGCGTAATCGCGGACTGCACCATGGGTCCGCGCCAGATCATCGGCGTGTCCTCGTCGACCAGGAAACCGATCGACATGACTTTCAAGCCGAAGGCTTCCATCGGCTTCAGCGTACGGCCGCCGATCAGTTCGGGCTTTCCCTTCAGCGCAAGCAGGCGCGGCATCGAAGGCCCGTAAATATCGGCGTCGAGCACGCCGACCTTCAGGCCGAGCGACTGCAAGCCGAGCGCAAGATTGACCGCGGTCGTAGACTTGCCGACGCCTCCCTTGCCGGACGCGACCGCAATGATCGCTTTCACGCCCGGCACGCCCTGCACCGCGCGGCCCGGAGGCTGCATGCCGGGACCGCCAGAGCGTTGCGGTGGCGGCGCGGCCGGACCGCCTTTCTTTTCCGCGGTCAGCGCTATCAATACCGACACCACGCCAGGAAGGCCCTTGATGGTTTCTTCGGCCTGCTTGCGCACCGCTTCCCAGCGCTGCGCTTCAGCCGCGTCCACGGTCAGCGAGCAAAACACCTTGCCGCCGGTCACGACGACCCCGGACAGTTTTCCCGAGGAAACGATGTCCTGCCCATCCGGGCCTTTGATGGACTTCAACGCATCGGTGACGGTTTCGGCGGTAGCGGTCATTTCTTGTCTCCCGCCGCCTTCATAGCATTTTCGCGCGGAAAGCAACCGTCGCGGCGCTATTCACCCTGAAAGCGCGGCAGTCTCTTCTCGCGGAACGCCATCACGCCTTCCATGAAATCTTTCGAGCGGCCGGCCTGACGCTGGCTGTCGCGTTCCAGATCGAGCTGCGCGGAAAGATCGTTGTCGCCGCTCGCCATCAAGGCCTGCTTGGCGAGCCGGTAAGCGAGCGTCGGACCCGCCGCAAGAATTGCGGCGTGCTTGGCAACCTCGCCGGAAAACAGATCGTCGTCGAAAATCTTCCAGGCAATGCCCATGCGCTCGCAGTCTTCGGCGGGAATACGATCCGCGAACAGGCACATGCCGAGCGCACGCTTCAGCCCGACCAGACGCGGCAGGAACCAGGTTCCGCCGGCATCCGGCACCAGCCCGATCCGCGCGAAGGCCTGCTGCAGATAGGCCGACCGCGCCATCAGAAGAATATCGCAGGCAAGCGCTATATTCGCGCCCGCACCGGCAGCGGGGCCATTGACGGCGGCAATCGTCGGAATCGGAAACGACGCGAGCCTGCGAACCAGCGGGTTGTAATTTGCGTCGAGCGAAGCGCCGAGATCGAGCTTGCTGGAGTCCGTTACGTTGCGCTCGCCGAGATCCTGTCCGGAACAGAAAGCGCGGCCTTCGCCCGTCAGCACCAGGCAGCGCACGTTCTTGTCGCTTTCAACCCTGTCGAGTGCGTCGCGCAGTTCGGGATGGGTGCCGGCGCTGATCGCGTTCAGCTGCTTGGGACGTGCGAGCACGACGGTTGCGACCGATCCCGCGACTTCCAGCCGGATGTTCTCATACTTTTGCGTCATGTTCAGGCCTGCGCGCTCGGGCGAGCCGACACCGCCGCATGCCAGCGCGACAGGTTTTTCAGTTCCGGCGTCAGCGAAAGCTTGATGACGCGCATGAAATCGATCGTGCAGAGCGCATTGATGTCGGCGACGGTGTAGCGATCCCCGGCGACAAACTCCCGCTTGCCGAGTTCGGACTCCAGAAAACTCACGAAGTCCGCGGCCTGGTCGCGGCAGACATTGCCCCATTCGGCAACCTGCACCTTCTCGCGCTTGGCCATGCCGGGGCTCGTGTGCCGGAACGACTGCGATACGGGCCCGTAGAAATGCAGTTCCAGCCGCCGGTTCCACATCTCGACCTGCGCACTTTCGAGCGCATCGCGGCCAAACAGGTTCGGCTCGGGATGAAGTTTTTCGAAATAGAGGCAGATCGCCATGGATTCCGAGATCACGGTGCCGTCGTCGAGCTCCAGTACCGGAACCCGCTGCATGGGGTTCAGTTGCGTGAAGCTATCGCTGCGCTGTTCGAGCGCGCCGAGATCGACCTCCTGTTTCGGTACCTCGATGCCCTTTTCAGCAAGAAAGATGCGCACGCGGCGCGGATTGGGCGCGCGGCCCATGTCGTAGAGTTTCATTTCGGTGTGCCTCCGGAGCGCAGTCCAACACGCGCGAAGGAACCTATCAAGGATTAGAAAAGGTTGGGCTATTCGGCGCAGCCGCAAACAATTTACGTTTGCTTAACCATAAGAATCAGCCCGGCATTAACCACCCTCGCGCGATGGTAGCGCCTCACCGGCGGGCGGGCAGCGGGGCTCGTTGCCGGTTCGCGCTTCTTGTTCAGCGCATGACGGCTGCGGGCATTGGGTAACGGTATTGCGTAATGATGAGCTATAGCGCCCGGGGGGACGAGACGGCAGCCGACGCTGCCAGAGCGGCGCATGAACGGCGGCTCAAGATCAATCGCAGCGTGCGTGATGCGCGCGACGTGCTTACCTCCACCTCCGGCGTAAAGCCGGCTTTCGATTACGAACTGCTCCGGCTCTATGCCGAGCACCGGATCGGCGCTTCGCTGGCGCTGTTCATGCTGATCTCGCTGGTCGGCATTGCCTCGTCGCTATGGACCGGCGGCATCGGCGCAATGCTCTGGACCGTGATCGCGCTGACGATCCATTCGCTGAACGTCGCCGCCTGCCGCCGCTTCCTCACCACGCCCGCGAGCCCGGCGGTGATGCGGCGTTACCGCGTGCTGTTCACGCTGTTCGACCTGATTTTCGGCGTGAGCTGGGTGCTCATCGTCAACGTGCTGGTCGGGCTCGGCGCGCAGGGCGCCGGCGATTTCTCGCTGTTTGCGATGCTGCTCGTGGTCGCGGTGTTCTCGATGCTGGCCGCGAGCATTCCGAGCGCGGTTTATGCCGCGACCGTGCCGGTCGCAGGCGTCGTCACGCTGCACTATCTCCTGCGCGGCACGCCGCAGGACGTGGTGCTTGCGATCCTCACGATCGGCGCCGAAGCCTATTTCGTGATGGTCGCGGGCCGCCTGCACATCGCCGCCGTCTCCGCGCTTGAAGCGCGCGCGCAACTCGACACGCTGATCGGCGAACTCGAACAGTCCAAGGCGAAATCCGACGAAGCCGCGCGCCGCGCGGAGGCCGCCAATCTCGCCAAGTCCCGTTTTCTGGCGCAGATGTCGCACGAACTGCGTACGCCGCTGAACGCCATCCTCGGCTTCTCTGAAGTCATGAAGAACGAAGTGCTCGGCGGTCACGCGGTGCCGGCCTACAAGGAGTACGCTGCGGACATCCACGAGTCCGGCGGACATCTTCTCAACCTCATCAACGAAATCCTCGATCTTTCGCGGATCGAAGCGGGACGCTACGAGCTCAACGAGGAACCGGTTTCGGTTTCGGGCATTGCGGACGACTGCAGTCACCTGATGAAGATGCGCGCGACCAACCGCGGCCTTACGCTGCACACCGTGTTCGAGTCTGAACTGCCGAAGGTCTGGGCCGACGAGCGCGCGGTTCGTCAGGTGGTGCTCAACCTGCTTTCCAACGCGATCAAGTTCACGCCGCAGGGCGGCGAGGTTTTCACCAAAGTCGGCTGGACCGCATCCGGCGGACAATATGTCAGCGTGCGCGATACCGGCCCCGGTATTCCCGAAGACGAAATTCCGGTCGTCATGGCGTCCTTCGGTCAGGGCTCCAACGCAATCAAGAGCGCCGAACAGGGCGCGGGTCTGGGCCTGCCGATCGTCAAGGGTTTGATCGACCTGCATGGCGGCACGTTCACGCTGCGCTCGAAGCTGCGCGAGGGCACGGAAGTCATCGTCACCTTCCCCGCCGAGCGGGTCATGGCGGCGCTTGCGCCCGTGACCGACGCCGGCCCCCTGCAGCCGGGTCAGCCGCAGGGCATCGGGAAAAGCTACCCGGCTCGCGCGTGATAAAATCCTTCCTCATCGAATCGCGGCAACCGAACCCGCGCACGGCCTGAGAACAAAATGTTCCGCAGCGATAAATTTCTCTGGTTGATTATCCTCGGTCTTGGCCTTGCGGTGGTCGTTCTGGTCTCGCACCACGACGAGGGAACGGTCGGCCCGCTCTCAACCAACGACTTTGCAAGCCTGGTTTATTTTTCCGCGTTGCTGCTTGTGATCGGCGGCGGGCTCTATGCGATGTTCTACGGCCGCTTTAACGAGATGCTGAAGTCGATCGGCATCTGGCTCGGCATCGCGGCCTTGCTCGCAATCGGCTACAATTATCGCGGCGAGATCGTGCGCGTCGTCGACGGCATGTTCTCGATGGTAACGCCGGATCCCGAGTATACCGCGAGCATCAACACCAGCGTTCGCGTAAGGCGCACCGACAGCGGCGACTTCAACGTCGGCGTGAGCGTCAACAATGCTTCCGTGCCCATGCTGATCGATACCGGCGCATCCAGCGTGGTACTGACCCTTGAGGCCGCGCGCGCCGCCGGCCTTCCCGTCGATCTCCTGAAATACGACGTCACCATCGAAACCGCGAAAGGGCGCAGCTTTGCGGCCGCGGTCGTGCTCGACGAACTGAGGATCGGCAACATCGTCGAGCGTCGCGTCCCGGCGCTGATCGTGCGGCGCGGCGACCTGCGCATGAGCCTGCTCGGCATGAGCTTCCTGCAGCGGCTCGACTCGTTCGAACTTCGCGGCCAGCAAATGGTGCTGCGCGGCCGCCGCTAAACGCCTCCAGTCTTTGCAACGCTACCACATGGCGGAACGCATCGTTCCGCGATGCGGAAACTTGTGCCGCGCGGTTGACGTTGCGGCGGCGTGATGTTGCAGTGATGGCTCCTTCGACGCGCATCAATGCGTGCCGAAAAATCGCAACGACGATTTGCAGCGTGTTGCTGCTGGAAAAGACAGATCAGGGAGGAATAAAATGAAGCGCTTCGCGCTTGCTCTTGTTCTCGCAGCCTTCGCTGCGGTTTCCGGCGGCACTGCTTCTGCCCAGAACTTTCCGACCAAGCCGATCACGTTGATCGTGCCGTGGCCGGCGGGCGGCGCCACCGACATTGCCATGCGCGCGATTGCCGAAGTCGCAAGCAAACATCTCGGCCAGCCGGTCGTGGTGGACAATCGCGCGGGCGGCTCCGGCACCGTCGGACCGGCGCAGATGGCAGCGACGGCAAAGCCGGACGGCTACACCATCGCGCAAATTCCCATCACCGTGTTTCGCCTGCCCTTGATGCAGCAGACGACATGGAATGCGGAAAAGGACTTCACCTACATCGCCCATCTCACCGGCTACACCTTCGGAGTTACGGTGCGAGCGGACTCCGACTTCAAGACCTGGGACGATGTCGTAAAGTTTGCAAAGGCCAATCCCGGCAAAGTGACTTACGCGACGCCGGGCTCGGGCACGTCGCTGCACATCGGCATGGAACAGATCGCGGCGCAGGCCGGCATCAAGCTCACGCAGGTCCCGTTCAAGGGCGGCGCCGAAAGCAACGCCGCCGTACTCGGCGGGCACACGACGTTGCAGGCCGACTCCAGCGGCTGGAAGGGTCTCGTCGAGGCCGGCAAGCTTCGCCTGCTGATGATCTGGACCGAGAATCCCTCCCCCAACTACAAGGGCGTGCCGACGCTAAAGCAGCTTGGCTATCCCTTCGTGTTCGACTCACCGTTCGGCATCGCCGGTCCGAAGGGCATGGACCCGAAGATCGTCGCGATCCTTCACGATGCATTCAAGAAAGCGATCGACGATCCTGCGGTGCAGGCGACGCTTGCGAAATACGACATGGTCGTGAACTACAAGAACACGGCCGACTATGTGAAGTTCGTCAAGGAAGTCACCGAAAGCGAACGCATCGTCGTCGAAAAGCTCGGGCTGAAGAAGAAGTAATGCGCGAAGAAGGCTCCGTCGGAAATGGCGGAGCCTTTGCTCTTCATGATGCATAACGAATCCATGAGAAGCTCCGGCCTGCGCGTCAGCAATGCCGAACTATGGGGCGGCGCGATCTGGTTCGCGATCAGCCTGTTCGTGATCGAACAGGCACGGCGGCTGGAGCTCGGCACGATCAACGAGCCCGGCATGGGCTTCATGATGTTCTGGATCGGCCTGTTCATGGCAGGCCTGTCGCTCACGATCGCCGCGCAATCGCTGAAGAACGACGGCCCTTCGGTCGGCTCGCTCTGGGCCGGAACGCGGTGGCCCAAAACGCTTGTCGTGATCGCGACCTTTATCGCTTACGCATTCGCGTTCAGCAGGCTCGGCTTTCTGCTTTCGACCATCCCGCTGATGCTCATTCTGCTGCGCGCGATCGATCCCGTGCGCTGGGTGCTTGCCATTCCGATCGGCTTCGGCGCGCCCGTCCTGATCTGGTGGGTGCTGAAATCGCTGCTGCAGATCCAGCTCCCCAGCGGCTTGTTCGAGATCGGATAGCGCATGGACCTGATCGCCCAAGTCGCTCACGGATTCTCGGTCGCGCTGACGCCGGTCAACCTGCTTTACTGCTTCATCGGCGTCTTTATCGGTACGCTGGTCGGCGTACTTCCCGGCATCGGGCCGATTTCGGCTATGTCGCTGCTGTTGCCGGTCACGCTTTCGGGTACGCCGGAATCCGGCATCATCATGATGGCCGGAATTTACTACGGCTCGATGTATGGCGGCTCGACCACATCGATCCTCGTGAACATTCCCGGTGAAGCGACTTCCGTCGTCACCTGTCTCGACGGTCACGAGATGGCAAAACAGGGCCGTGCCGGCCCGGCGCTCGGGATTGCCGCGTTCGGCTCCTTCATCGCGGGATCGATCGCAGTCCTGGGACTGATGGTGGTCGCGCCTTCGCTGGCGCGCTTTGCCGTGGCGTTCGGCCCAGCCGAAATGTTCAGCCTGATGGCGCTCGGCCTCGTCATCGTTACTTTTCTCACGCAGGGCTCGATGCTGAAGTCGCTGTTGATGGCGAGCGCGGGCGTCGTACTCGGCCTCGTCGGCCTCGACAGCATTACCGCGCAACCGCGGCTCACGTTCAACCGCATAGAGCTTTACGACGGCATCGGCCTCGTGCCGGTGGTCATGGGGCTGTTCGGCGTTTCCGAAGTGCTCTCCAATATCGAGCAAGGCGTTCGCCGCACGATCTCGAACACAAACATCCGCAATCTTTTGCCGAACAAAGAAGACTGGCAGCGCAGCGCGGGGCCGATCGGACGCGGCACCCTGCTCGGCTTTTTCCTCGGGATCATTCCGGGCGGCGGTGCTGTGATCGCGTCTTTTGCGTCCTACGCACTCGAGAAGCGGGTTTCAAAAACGCCGGAACGCTTCGGCAAGGGAGCGATCGAAGGCGTCGCCGGGCCGGAAGCGGCAAACAACTCCGCGGCGGGTGGCGCGTTCATTCCGCTGCTGACGCTTGGTATTCCGCCCAACGTGGTGATGGCGTTGCTGCGCGGCGCCTTCATCATCCACAACATCCAGCCCGGACCGTTGCTGATGGTGCAGCGTCCCGATCTGTTCTGGGGCGTGATCACGAGCATGTATATCGGCAACGTGATGCTGCTGGTTCTGAACCTGCCGCTGATCGGCATGTGGGTGCAGCTTTTGCGCCTGCCCTACAACATCCTGTTCCCGCTGATCCTGCTGTTCACGGTCGTCGGCGTATTCGCAAGCAGCAACAACGTATTCGATCTCTATGTAATGATTGCCTTTGGAATTTTCGGCTATCTTACGCGCAAGCTCGGCTACGAGGCGGCACCACTCGTGCTTGCTTTCGTGCTCGGCTCGATCATGGAGAACAAGCTGCGCACCGCGCTGATCATTTCGGCGGGCGATCTTACGACCTTCGTGACGCGGCCGATTTCGGCGGTCTGCCTGGCGATTGCAGCGGTGCTTTTGCTGATGCCGCTGATCCCCGCCTTGCGCAGAAAGCGCGAACAGGTCGCGCTCGAAGACGGGCAGAACTAACCCCGGCCGCTAGAACCAGTGCATCAGGCTCGCGAAGAAGCGGATCGCAACGATCATCAGGAACGCCCCGAACGCGATCTCGAGCCGGCGGCGCGACCACTGATGCGCGAGCCGTGCTCCGTAGGGCGCGGCCAGCACGCTCAACGGCGAGAACAGCAGCACCGCGAGAAACGAGACATAGCCGACCGACAAAGGCGGCATCAGCGCCTGCTGCGGCCAGCCCGCAATCATGTATCCGACAACGCCGGGGATCGAGATCAAGGCGCCGACGCCGGAAGACGTGCCCACCGCGCGATGCATCGAAACGCCGTAGAGCGTGAGAAACATCACGGCGTAAGCACCGCCGCCGATGCCCATCAGCGCGGAAATGGTACCGATTGCAAACCCGACCGCGACCGTGATGCCTTTTCCCGGCAGGTGATCGGCAATGCGCCAGCTTTCGCGGCCGAAAAACAGCTTCAGCGCCATGATGGTCGCGAATGTCACGAAGATAAGCTTGAACACCGTCGCGCTTGCGAAATAGGCGATGAAGGAGCCGAGCACGACGCCGCAGATGATCGGGACCGACCATATCCGAAGCACATCGTCGTCCACCGCGCCCTTCGCGAGGTGGGCAAAATAGGAGCGGATCGACGTCGGGACGATCAGCGCAAGCGCGGTGCCGACGCAAAGCTGCATGCGCACTTCATCGGCAACCCCCAATACCCTGAACACTTCGTACATCACCGGAACGGAGATTGCAGCGCCGCCGATTCCGAGAAGGCCGGCAAAGAGCCCGGTCAGGGTCCCCGCAATCGCGATGGCGAGGACAAGTACCGCGAACTCGCTCGCGGGTATTCCAAGGATTGTCATGCGGCGCTTTGTGCGCGAATTTCCTGCGAAAGAAAAGCAAGCGCCTCGCGGAGTACCCATGCATTCGCGCCGGGTTTTCCAGCTTCGGTCGCAAGATGGCGGCGGTAAGCGCGTGCTCCGGGCTTGCCGCGGAATGCCCCCAGCAGATGCTTGGTGATGTCGTGGAGGCGCGTGCCGTTTGCGATCTCGCGCTCGATATAGGGAATGAGCTTTTCGAAGGCTCCTTCGATCCCCGCCACCGGCGCAGGTTCGCCGAACAGCTCCGCATCCACGCCAAGCAAAAGCTCCGGCGTGTCGTAGACCGCACGGCCGAGCATCACGCCGTCGACATGCGCCAGATGGTCTTTCGCGTCCGCCAGCGACGAGATTCCGCCATTCAAAACGACCGGATAGCCGCCGAGACGTTCTTTCAGACGAAACACGCGCCCGTAGTTGAGCGGAGGAATGTCGCGGTTCTCGCGCGGGCTTAGTCCCTGCAGCCAGGCCTTGCGCGCGTGAACGATCAGCGCGTCCGCACCGGCCGCGACCATTGCGTCGGCAAAGACATCGAGCGCCGCCTCCTCGTCCTGATCATCGATGCCGATGCGGCATTTCACGGTGACCGGAATTTTCACCGCCGCTTTCATCGCTGCAACACCATCGGCGACGCGCGCGGGCTCGGCCATCAGGCAGGCGCCGAAGAAGCCGCTTTTCACGCGGTCCGAGGGGCAGCCGCAATTGAGGTTCACTTCGTCATAGCCGAGGTCTTCGGCGATCTTCGCGCTCGCCGCGAGGTCCTTCGGATCGGAGCCGCCAAGCTGGATCGC
Source organism: Pseudomonadota bacterium (assembly GCA_023417665.1). Lineage (GTDB taxonomy): Bacteria > Pseudomonadota > Alphaproteobacteria > Rhizobiales > Xanthobacteraceae. The sequence continues at coordinate 13,055 of JAEZFA010000190.1, forward strand.
GACCGGATGTTCTTCGGCATTGAACCCGAGCAGCCGCTCGCGGTCGCCATGCAAGACGGCGCCGACCGTAATCATCTCGGTATAGAGCCGGACCCGGCGTGACAGCAGACGATGGAAGAACCGGCAGTGCCGGTCGGTCCATTCCATCATCGGCGCGACGGAGAAACGCATTCCTGCCGCAAGATCGGGGTTCACTCTGCTCATCGCCGCAAGCCAATGACCCATATCGCGCGCGGCAGCAAGGGTATGCCGGTTTCGCAAGGGGCACGGCATTCCCTGTCAGGGCCATCCGTGTTCAAGTTGCTACCCGCTTTGCCTTGACGTTTCGAAAAGAAGGAGACCCCGCACGATGAAACTGTATTACGCTCCGGGAACCTGCGCGCTCGCCTGCTGGATCGCCCTGAAATGGGCCGGAGCGGAGTTCCAGCCCGTGAAAGCCGACTATGCTTCCGCGGACTTCAAGCGCGTGAACCCGCTTGCGATGGTGCCGGCGCTCGACATCGGCGGTGCGCGGGCCATGACCCAGTCCGACGCCATCATGAACTACATCGTCGAACGTTTTCCTGCCGCGAAACTCGGCGCCGACGACAACATCGACGGCCGCTTCGAGTTCAACGAAACCATGTCGTTTCTGACCGGCGACTTCCATCCGGCGTTCTGGCCGTTCTTCACGCCGCAGCGCTACACCGTGGATCTGGACAAACAGGCTCTCGAAAACGTACGAAAAGCGTCGCACGCGCGCGTGGATCGCGTCATGCAGCATCTCGACCGTCTGATCGGCGACGGCGAGCATGTCTATCGCGACCGGCGCACGGTTGCCGACGCTTATGCGTTCATCATGGCGCGCTGGACGGCAAGGTTTCCGAAAACGTGGCGCGACTATCCGAATATCAGCCGCCTGTTCGGGTGGATCGAGCAGGACGCGGCCGTAAAGGAAGTACTCGAGCAATCCGCGCGCTGACGGCGCCTCGCTGAACGCCGCCTAGGCGGCGTCAGCCTTGCGGTCGTAATGCTCGCGCGCGGTAAGAATTCGCGCGTGGTGGGTCTCCGCCCAGCGAACCAGCGCACCAACCGGCGCGAGCAGCGACTCCCCGAGCGGCGTAAGTCGATATTCGACGCTCGGTGGTTGCGTCGGAAACACGGTGCGCGAGATCAGGCCATTACGCTGCAGGTCGCGCAGCGTTTGCGTCAGCATGCGTTGCGAGATGTCGGGGATGAGCCGGCGCAATTCGCCGAAGCGATAGGCCTTCTCGGAAAGCGCGAGCAGCATCAGCGTGCTCCACTTGTCGCCGATCTGGTCGAGCACCTGCCGCACCGGACAATCACCGAGCGACTGCCCGGAAATATTCTGCGCGCGCAAGACATCCTGGATTCCGGGAGCCGATGTAGCGGGTCGTTTCATGATGGTTCTTCCGAAGTAACCAGCGCCCGGGAAACTGCCTTCTTTACGGACGCTTGCCGATCTCTCATTTAGAGATGGTCTTAGAAAGAGACTATATCACAGATTTGCATATGGGAAGAACGACAATGGCAAACGATCCCGTCCTCCTCGTAACCGGTGCCGGCGGCAAGTTGGGCCGCCGCGCGGTTGAAATCCTGCTCGAAGCCAAGGCCGGCAAGATCATCGCCGGCACCCGCGATCCCTCCAAAATCCACGATCTCGCGCGCAAGGGCGCCGCGGTCCGCAAGGTCGATTTCGACGACCCGGCGCTGGCCGACGCTCTCGCCGGCGTCGATCGCCTGCTCCTGATTTCGACCGATGCCCTCGACACACCCGGCAAGCGGCTGAAGCAGCACAAGGCGGCGATCGAGGCGGCGAAGAAGGCTGGCGTGAAGCACATCGTCTATACCTCGATGCCGAAGCCCGAGCCCGGCTCGCCGATCCCGTTCGCGCCGGACCACTACGGCACCGAGCAGGCGCTCGCCGAAAGCGGCATGGGATGGACCGTGCTTCGCAACAGCTGGTACCAGGAAAATCTGCTCCACTCGCTTCCCGCTGTTCTTGCCTCCGGCAAATGGTTCTCGGCAGCCGGCGACGGCAAGGTCGCGCATGTCGCGCGCGAGGACGCGGCTTACGCCGCAGCCGCGGCGCTGGCCGCGCAACCGAACGGCAACGCGCGCTACGACATCACCGGCGGCGACCCTTTGACGACGGACGAGATTGCGAAGCTCGCAAGCGAAGCCACCGGCAAGCCGATCGAGGTCGTGAACGTCAACGACGAGCAACTGACACAAGGCATGATCGCGGCCGGCATGCCCGCCTTCCTCGCGCCGGTCTATGCCAGCTTCGACACCAATACGCGCGCCGGTAATGTCTCGATTGCATCCGACGCAGTACGGGAGCTCACCGGCCGCGCGCCGCGCTCGCTCAAAGCATTTTTCACTGCAAACAAGGAAGCGCTGCTCGGCGCCCACTAGGCGGAACGGCGCATGGCAAGGGGGCGGCTTTCGGGCCGCCCTTGACGCTTTATGACCGCGAGAATGCGACTAATTCTTCTATTTGGTGCTCGTCGGCAAGTCGAAGAGCTCGAATGTATCGGGCACGTAGATCGCCTTCGTTCGACAATTCTGCGCCGCCCCAAGTGAATGCAGTGCCACCCATTCGTTCGACCAGAAGATCGGCCAGCAGACGTGTGTGGCGACCATTACCGTTCGGGAATGGATGGATTTGAACAAGGCCATGGTGCAACCGGACGGCTATTTCATCCCTCGGATATGTCGAGTTGGCTATCCAATATCGAATGTCGTCCAGCAACTGCCGCACAAGCTGCGGAATTTGGATCGCTTCAGCACCGATATTCCGCTCGGTATCGCGATATGCACCTGCCCATCGCCATACGTCGTTGAACATTTGGCGATGAAGTTCTCTTACGAAATCGTCCGTTAAAAGATCACCGGTTTCGATCTGGCGGATACGGCGCCGGGACCAGGCGACGGCACGAAGTATATTGTCATGCTCCGCTTCATTTAATTCTCCGCGATGCGTAATCCAATCCTGAAGCAGCGCCTCCCGCTCTTCTGGGGCAAGAGGTGTCGCGTCTTCTGGTTCGTGAAAGAGTCCGGCCACGGCTAGTTCCAGAGATCCCGTTCTCTGAGAATATTTTTGATGTAGTTCTCGATGCGGGTCTCCAGATCGGTATCACTGGTCTCTTGCGCTTCCAGCTTCATCGTATGCGAAACGCGGCCAAGGTCTCGAAGCGCGATTTTCCGTGCGCGACTACGAACCATTTCTTCGAGAGAGGTGTTTGGAACGAGCGCATATACCAACGTGCAGTCGAGTTCGCTCGCGACGCGGCGTAAAGTTTCCAGTTGAATTTTTCCGAGTGCCTCTGATTTTTCGATGTCCTCTAGGCTTTGCGAGCGAACCTTCATTCGCTTGGCAAGCTGAGGAGCGCTCATCCCGAGAGACGTGCGAATTGCCCGTAGCCAGCCTTTTGGAGGGGGACGAAGGTCTTCCACGGGTTTTAGCTTAGATAATCGCGCATCCAGCCTTTGACGCGCTCGCTCGTGCAATAGCTTTTTCACGTCCGCTTCCTGTCATTTTAGCCCCAAGGGACCAGGTTACAGCCTGGTTTTAGGCAGAGCATCACCAGGCTATAGCCTGATATTATATTATAGAAACCAGGTTATAACCTGGCTATCAATAGAAAATACCAGGCTATAGCCTGGTATTTTCTCCTAAACTATTGACTTTACAATACAAAAATACAACGAGCTTAGCTAACCCAGATTGGCAACCACTCCTAGACGAAATGGCCGGGATGACCATGATCATCAACAGCAAAAAAGGAAACGCCAGTGCCTATTCCCATTCAGTTTCAGGGCCGCCTCACGATCCCGGCAGTCGCGGCGCCCATGTTTCTCGTCTCGAATCCCGATCTCGTCGTCGAATGCTGCAAGGCCGGCATCGTCGGCACCTTCCCGGCCCTGAACCAGCGCTCAAGCGCTGCCTACGAGGAATGGCTGGTCGAGATCAACGAGCGGCTCGAGAAACACGAGCGCGACACCGGCAAGAAAACGGCACCCTTCGGCGTGAACCTGATCGTTCACAAGAGCAATCCGCGCGTAGAGCCGGATCTCGAAATCTCGCGCAAGCATAAAGTGCCGCTGATCATCACCTCGCTCGGTGCGGTGAAGGAACTGGTCGGCGCAGTGCAGGGCTATGGCGGACTTGTTTTTCACGACGTGATCAATCTGCGTCACGCGCGCAAGGCGGCGGAAGCCGGCGTCGACGGCCTGATCGGAGTCTGTGCCGGCGCTGGAGGCCACGCCGGGTTGCTCTCACCCTTCGCGCTCATTCCGGAAATCCGGAAGTTCTTCCCGAAGACGATTTTGCTTTCCGGTGTGATGTCGACGGGCAGCCACATCGCGGCGGCCAAACTGATCGGTGCCGATCTTGCCTATCTCGGTACGCGCTTCATCTCGACCAAAGAGAGCATGGCCGACGATCGCTTCAAGAAAATGATCGTCGACACCAACGCATCCGACATCGTCTATACGGCGGCGATTTCCGGCGTGCACGGCAACTTCCTGATGCCGTCGATCGCCGCGACAGGTAAGGAAATCGACCTCAATTCCTCGCACAAAATCTCGATCGAGCATGAAGGCCGTGCCTGGAAAGACGTCTGGTCCGCGGGCCAGGGTGTTGGCTCCATCGACGACGTGCCGACCCTGCAACGGGCGTTCTCGTCGACCGACGCCGTGGCGGCCAGCGTGCAGGTACGGCGGTCGTCCAAAGCGACGACCCAGCCGGTGGTGATCGCTCGGATCCTCGATGCGTCCGGCGCCGCCGCCTTCGAGTCGGTCACGCCCATCGACGATGCGGCGTTTGCCGGCACGCGCGTGGCCGACATCCGCGTCGCGCTGCCGATCGACGCGCTGGCGCCCGGCTCGTATCTGCTCACGGTGGAGACGGGCGCCGGCGACGACCTTCAGCAGCGATCCGTGCGATTCGAGCGGCGCCCGTGACGTCGGCCTCGCCGCCGCCCGTACAATCAATCGATGCCCTCTCTCATTCTCAATAGCGCCGATCCGCTCCACTGGGCCGTCGGCGGCGCCGGCATTGCCGTCGTCACGCTTCTGCTGCTGTTCGTGATGAACCGCCGGCTCGGTATTTCGACGGGCTTCGAGGACATCTGCAGCCTTGTCATCCGCACCGGCTACTTC
>JAEZFA010000254.1 GCA_023417665.1 Pseudomonadota bacterium
CAACCATTGTGCGGGATCGGCGTCACGTCGCGGATCGACGTCACGGTGAAGCCCGCAGCCTGCAGCGCGCGAAGCGCCGACTCGCGGCCCGAACCGGGGCCGGAAACTTCCACTTCCAGCGTGCGCATGCCGTGCTCGGCCGCCTTCTTCGCGGCGTCTTCCGCCGCAACCTGCGCCGCATAGGGCGTCGACTTGCGCGAGCCCTTGAAACCCATCGTGCCAGACGACGACCAGGCAATCGTGTTGCCCTGCACGTCGGTGATGGTGATCATCGTATTGTTGAACGAGGCCGCGACATGCGCGACGCCGGCCGCGATGTTCTTGCGCTCGCGCTTGCGGACGACTTTTGCTTCTTTCGCCATGACGAACCTGTTTCTCTATCCAGTTAGCGCTTAGCGCGTGGCCATCTTCTTGCCGGCAATCGGCTTCGCAGGACCCTTGCGCGTGCGCGCGTTGGTGTGCGTGCGCTGTCCGTGCACCGGAAGGCCGCGGCGATGCCGCAGGCCGCGATAGCAGCCGAGATCCTGCAGGCGCTTGATGTTGAGGGTGACTTCGCGGCGCAGATCGCCTTCGACGACATAGTCGCGGTCGATCAGTTCGCGGATCTGGAGCACTTCCTGGTCGGTGAGCTGGTTCACGCGGCGCTCGGCCGGAATTTTCAGCTCCTCGACGATCTTCTTGGCGCGCAGCTGGCCGATGCCATGGATGTATTGAAGCGCGATGATCACGCGCTTGCCGGTCGGGATATTGACGCCTGCGATACGGGCCACGATTCTAGTCTCCGAAGTACGGGCGGTCTGGCCCGAAATTGTTGTCGATACGGCAAAAAACGACGCCCAACCCCCCGGTGCGGAGGGCTCGGCATCGCCTCATCAATAGCGACGGATGCCGGGTATGTAAGGAAGGCCGCATTTCAAGTCAACCTCACCAAAACCCTTTTAAACCGCCGCTTTTCGGGCCTTGAGGCCCTCGTCGATCGCCTTTTCCACGGCGGGAATCGGCTCCATTCCGTCGATTTCGAGCAGGGTTCCCTGCCCGGCGTAGTAGGACGACAGCGGCGCGGTCTGGGACCGGTAGGCATCCAGCCGCTTTTTAAGCGATTCCGGGTTGTCGTCGGCCCGGACAGTCTCACCGCGCGCGGTCATTTCCGCGATTCGGGTCTCGATCCGCTTGAGCAGGATGCTCTCGTCGACCTTGAGTTCCACGACCGCGTCGAGCGCGATGCCCTTGGCGGCGAGCAGCCTATCCAGCGCCTCCGCCTGCGCGACCGTGCGCGGGAAGCCGTCGAGGATAAAGCCGTTCTTGACGTCCGCCTCCTTGAGCCGGTCGTCGATGATGCCGATGACGACCTCGTCCGAGACGAGCTCGCCGCGCGCCATGATGTCCTTGGCCTTGAGACCGACCGGCGTTTCCGCCTTGACGGCGGCCCGCAACATGTCCCCGGTCGACAGCCGCACGATGCCGTGCCGCTCGATCAACCGGTCGCCCTGTGTGCCCTTACCCGCCCCCGGAGGTCCGAGCAGAACCAGTCTCATCGCCGCGCTCCGCGAAGCTTCGATTTCTTGATCAGGCCTTCGTACTGATGCGCGAGCAGATAGCCCTGCACCTGCGCGACCGTATCCATGGTCACCGACACCACGATCAGAAGCGAGGTGCCGCCGAAATAGAATGGCACCGCCGCGTAGGCGACCAGCAATTCGGGCAGCAGACAGACCAGCACGAGATAGGCCGCGCCGACGACCGTGATGCGCGTCAACACATAGTCGATGTATTTCGCCGTGTTCTCGCCCGGACGGATGCCCGGAATGAAACCGCCATGCTTCTTCAGGTTGTCGGCGGTCTCCGCCGGATTGAAGACGATCGCGGTATAGAAGAAGGCGAAGAAGATGATCAGCAGCGCATAGAGCGCCATATAGGCCGGACGCCCGTGGCCGAGCATGGTGGTCAGCCACTGCAGCCACTCCGGGCCCTGCCCCGCGGTGAACTGCGCGATCGTCGTCGGCACGAGCAACAGCGATGAGGCGAAGATCGGCGGGATCACGCCCGACGAGTTCAGCTTCAGCGGCAGATGCGAGGATTGCCCCTCGAAGAGTTTGTTGCCGACCTGGCGTTTCGGATACTGGATCAGCAGTCTTCGCTGCGCGCGCTCCATGTAAACGATGAAGGTGATCGCAGCGATCGCAACGATGATGATCAGCAGGATCAGCGCGGTCGAAACCGCACCGGTGCGGCCGAGATCCAGAAGCCCCGCGAGTGCCGCCGGAAGCTCCGCGACGATGCCCGCGAAGATGATCAGCGAAATGCCGTTGCCGATGCCGCGCGCGGTGATCTGCTCGCCGAGCCACATCAGGAAGACGGTGCCGCCGGTCAGCGTGATGACCGTCGAAATGCGGAAGAACCAGCCGGGTTCGCTGACGATACCGCCGCCGCCGCCCTCGAGGCCGACAGCGATTCCATAGGCCTGCAGCATCGCGAGCACGACGGTGAGATAGCGCGTGTACTGGTGGATGACCTTGCGGCCCTGCTCGCCTTCCTTCTTCAGCGCTTCGAGCGTCGGCGAGACCGTCGTCAAAAGCTGCAGAATGATGGACGCCGAGATGTACGGCATGATGTTGAGCGCGAAGATCGCCATGCGCTCGACCGCGCCGCCGGAGAACATATTGAACAGGCCGAGAATGCCGCCACGCGCCTGATTGAAGGCGTTGGTGAAGGCGATCGGGTCGATGCCCGGCATCGGAATGAAGGTGCCGAGGCGATAGACCAGGAGCGCACCCAGCGTGAACCAGATGCGCTTCTTCAGTTCTTCAGCTTTGGCAAGCGCGCTGAAGTTTAGGTTGGCCGCGAGTTGTTCGGCTGCCGACGCCATTTTCGCTCCGATCCGCCCCGACTATGATTTCCCGAAGTTGAAGAGAAGTCAGGCTTTCTTTTCGCCCGCTTCCTTCTTCGGTTTTTTCTGCATCTTGGCCGGCTTTTCCTGATCGGCCTTCTTCACGACAAGCTTCTTCACCGAACCGCCGGCCTTCTCGACCGCGGCGATCGCCGACTTCGAGGCGCCGGCCACTTCGAACGAAAGCTTGGTCTTGAGTTCGCCCTTGCCGAGCAGACGCACGCCGTTGCCGGCGCGGCGGATGACGCCGGCCTTCGCGAGCGATTCCGCAGTCACGGTGTCGCCTTCCTTGAACAGCTTCGCATCGACCGCCTTCTGGATGCGGTCGAGGTTCACTTCGCTGTATTCGACGGCGAAGATGTTGTTGAAGCCGCGCTTCGGCAGACGGCGATGCAGCGGCATCTGACCGCCTTCGCGGCCCTTGATGCGCACACCCGTGCGGGACTTCTGACCCTTCACACCGCGGCCGCCGGTCTTGCCCTTGCCGGAGCCGATGCCACGGCCGACGCGAATGCGATTCTTCCGCGCGCCTTCGTTATCGGCGATCTGATTGAGTTTCATCGTCTGATCCTCACTTGTCCTCGACGATCCGCACCATGTGCGCGACCTTCGCGACCATGCCGCGCGTTGCCGGCGTATCGACCAGCTCGCGCTTCTTGCCACGCTTGTTCAGGCCGAGACCGATCAGGGTCTTTTCCTGCTTGCCGTCGCGGCGGATCGGGCTGCCGAACTGCTCGACGGTGATTTTCTTACCGGCCATCGCGGTTCTCCTTAGCCTTCGGCCGACGCTTCGACGTCGGTGTCGCGGCGGCGGGCCTGCAGCGTCGAAACCTTGATGCCGCGGCGGGCCGCGACCGAGCGCGGGCTGTCCTGGTTCTTGAGCGCATCGAAGGTGGCGCGAACCATGTTGTAGGGGTTCGACGAACCGAACGACTTCGCGACGATGTCCTGCACGCCGACGGTTTCGAACACCGCGCGCATCGGACCACCGGCGATGATGCCGGTACCCGCGGGAGCCGCGCGCAGCACGACCTTGCCGGCACCATGGTGGCCGTTGACGTCGTGATGAAGCGTGCGTCCGTCGCGCAGGTTCACGCGGATCATCGCGCGCTTGGCGGAGTCGGTCGCCTTTCGGATCGCCTCAGGCACTTCGCGCGCCTTGCCGTGACCGAAGCCGACGCGGCCCTTCTGATCGCCGACCACGACGAGCGCTGCGAAACCGAAGCGCTTGCCGCCCTTCACGACCTTCGCAACGCGGTTGATGTGGACCAGCTTGTCCACCAGACCGCTGTCGCGCTCTTCCCGGTCGCGATCGCGATCCCGGCCCCGGCCCCGTTTTTCGTCTCTTTCGCGTGCCATGATGCTGTCCTTAGTAACTCAATCCGCCTTCACGCGCAGCGTCGGCGAGTGCCTTGACGCGGCCGTGAAAACGATAGGCGCCCCGGTCGAAGATGACTTCCTTCACGCCCTGCGCTTTCGCGCGTTCGGCGATCAGGCTGCCGACCGCTTTTGCGGCCTCGACATTCGCGCCCGACTTCAGTTTGCCGCGCATATCCTTTTCGAGCGTCGAAGCGGACGCGAGCGTCGCGCCCTTCACGTCGTCGATGATCTGCGCATAGATGTTCATGCCCGAGCGGTGAACCGACAGGCGCGGACGGCCGTAGGCCGACGCTTTGAGCGATCGACGCACGCTCGCTTTGCGGCGCTTGGAGCGATCTGCAATGGTTGCCATCGTGGTTCCCCGTTACTTCTTCTTGCCTTCCTTGCGGAAGATGAATTCGCCTTCGTACTTCACGCCCTTGCCCTTGTAGGGCTCCGGCGGACGATAGGCGCGGATTTCGGATGCGACCTGACCGACCTTCTGCTTGTCGATGCCGGAGACCACGATTTCCGTGGGCTTCGGCGTAGCGACCGTGACGCCGGCCGGCACTTCGTAGACCACGTCGTGGCTGTAGCCGAGCGACAGGCTCAGGTTCTTGCCCTGCATCGCGGCGCGGTAGCCGACGCCGGTGATTTCGAGCTTGCGCTCGAAGCCCTTCGAGACGCCGGTGACGATGTTGTTCACGAGCGCGCGATAGAGACCCCAGGACGCCTGGTCCTGCTTCTCCTCTCCCTTCTTCTCGAAGACGATCTGATTCTTGTCGAGCTTGGGCGTGACGTTGTCGTTCATCACAACCGAAAGTTCGCCCTTCGGACCTTTGACCTTGACGGTCTGGCCCGTGACGGTCGCCGTGACGCCGGACGGAACGGCGACGGGGCGCTTGCCAATCTTGGACATGTTTTCCCGTTCCTTCCTTAGAACACCGTGCAGAGCACTTCGCCGCCGACGTTCTGCTCGCGGGCGCTGTGATCGGCCATCACGCCTCTCGGCGTCGAAACGATCGCAATGCCGAGACCGTTGTTGACGCGCGGCAGCGCATCGACGGAGGCATAAACACGGCGGCCAGGCTTCGACACGCGGGCGATCTCGCGGATCGCCGGCTCGCCTTCGGCATACTTCAGTTCGACGTCGAACTCGGTGCGGCCGTTGCCGAACTCGGTGGTGGAATAGCCGCGGATGTAGCCTTCGTCCTTGAGCACGTCGAGGACGCGCGCACGGAACGAGGAACCGGGCGTGGAAACGCGATCGCGCTTGCGCATCTGGGCGTTCCGGATGCGGGTCAGCATATCGCCGAGCGGATCATGCAATGCCATGGTGCGATCCTCCTCTTACCAGCTCGACTTCACGAGGCCGGGGATCATCCCCTTGGCGCCGTATTCGCGAAGCGCGAGACGGGACATCTTCAGCTTGCGGTAGGTCGCGCGCGGGCGGCCCGTCACTTCGCAACGGTTGCGAACGCGCTCCTTGGCCGAGTTGCGCGGCAGTTTCGAGAGTTTCAGCACCGCTTCAAAGCGATCCTCGATGGACACCTTCTTGTCCATGACGACGGCCTTGAGCTTCGCGCGCTTCGCAGCGGCGTTCGCCGTCATCTTGCGGCGGCGCTTGTTCTTCTCGATTGCACTCTTCTTCGCCATTTCAGCTCCTAGTCTCCGCGTTTGAAGCGCTGCTTCACTGCCGGAAGGGAAAGTTCATTGCCACGAGCAAGGCCCGCGCTTCGTCATCGGTCCTCGCCGTCGTGCAGACGGTGATGTCCATGCCCCAGACCGACTCGACCTTGTCGTAATCGATCTCGGGGAAAATGATGTGTTCCTTGATGCCCATGGTGTAGTTGCCACGGCCATCGAAGCTCTTCGGGTTCAGGCCGCGGAAATCGCGCACGCGAGGCAGCGCAACCGTGACCAGGCGGTCGACGAAGTCGAACATGCGGTCGCCGCGCAGCGTCACCTTGGTGCCAATGCCGACGTTCTCGCGCAGCTTGAAGTTCGCGATCGCCTTGCGGGCCTTCGTGATCACCGACTTCTGGCCGGCGATTGCAGTCAGGTCGTTCGCGGCAGCCGTGACCTTCTTCTGGTCGGAAGCACCCTCGCCCACGCCCATGTTGATCACGACCTTGTCGAGCCGCGGCACGGCGAACGGGTTCGAATAGCCGAACTGCTCGACCAGCTTCGGCCGGATCGTCTTCTCGAACTGCGTCTTCAGACGCGGGGTGTAACTCTGCTCAGCCATCGATCTGCTCTCCCGAGCGGCGCGCCACGCGCACTTTCTCGCCTTTTATTTCCTTGAAGCCGACGCGGGTCGCCTTCTTCGGCTCCTTGGGATCCTGGAGCGCGATATTCGAAATGTGAATCGGCGCTTCCTTGGAAATGATTCCACCCTGCGTCTGCGCGGTCTGGCGCTGGTGGCGCCGGACGATGTTCACGCCGCGCACCAGCGCGCGGCTCTCGGCCGGGCGGACCTCGATCACCTCACCCGATTTGCCTTTGTCGCGGCCGGTCAGAACGATGACCTTGTCGCCCTTGCGAATTTTCGCGGACATCTAGAGCACCTCCGGTGCGAGCGAAATAATCTTCATGTGGTTCTTGGCGCGGAGTTCGCGCGGCACCGGTCCGAAGATACGCGTGCCGACCGGCTCCATCTGGTTGTTGATGAGCACCGCAGCATTGCGGTCGAAGCGGATGACCGAACCGTCGGCGCGGCGCAGATCCTTGCGGATGCGCACGACCACGGCCTTCATCACTTCGCCCTTCTACACGCGGCCGCGCGGGATCGCTTCCTTGACCGAGACGACGATGACGTCGCCGACGGTCGCGTACTTGCGCTTCGAGCCGCCCAGCACCTTGATGCACATGACACGGCGCGCGCCGGAATTGTCAGCGACGTCGAGGTTTGTTTGCATCTGAATCATAAAGGCACCTTTGTTCTTCTTCGCCGCTCAGAAAGCGGGATTATCTCGTTCAGGCTTTTTCGTTTTCGACGACGATCCAGCGCTTCAGCTTGGAAATCGGCTTGTGCTCGGAAATCGAGACGGTATCGCCGACCTTGTGCTTGTTGCCTTCGTCATGCGCGTGGAATTTCTTCGAACGGCGCACGGTCTTCTTCAGAAGCGGATGCGTGTAGCGGCGCTCGACCAGGACCACGACGGTCTTGTCCTGCTTGTCGCTGACGACGGTGCCCTGCAATATGCGCTTCGGCATCTTACTTGCCCTTCTTGGCGCCGACGGCGCGCTTCTCGGAAGCAACGGTCGAGAGCCGCGCAATATCGCGCCGCACCTGCCGCACCCGCGAGGTGTTTTCCAACTGACCCGTCGCTTTCTGGAAGCGAAGGTTGAACTGTTCCTTCTTCAGCTCTGCGATCTTCTCGGTGAGCTGATCGGGAGTCATCTGACGAACGTCTTCGACTTTCATCTGCCCTCTCCCTTACTGAATACGCGTGACGAAACGGGTTTTGATCGGAAGCTTGGCGGCAGCGAGACGCAGCGCCTCGCGCGCGGTCGCCTCATCGACACCGTCGAGCTCGAACATGATGCGGCCCGGCTTGACGCGCGCCGCCCAGAATTCCGGCTGACCCTTGCCCTTGCCCATGCGGACTTCGGTCGGCTTCTTCGAGATCGGCACATCCGGGAATACGTTGATCCACACACGGCCGGCACGCTTCATGTGACGGGTCATGGCGCGGCGGGCGGCCTCGATCTGGCGCGCGGTGACGCGCTCCGGCTCGAGCGCCTTCAATCCGTACTCGCCGAAAGCGAGCGTGGTCCCGCCCTTCGCAGTGCCGTGGATACGGCCCTTGAACTGCTTGCGGAATTTGGTGCGCTTGGGTTGCAGCATTGTCGTTACTCTTTAATTCCTGTCGTTCAGGCCGCCTGCTCGCGGCGCGGGCGTCCGCCATCGCCGTCGGCAAGCTTCTTGTCCTGCGCCATCGGATCGTGCTCGAGGAT
>JAEZFA010000315.1 GCA_023417665.1 Pseudomonadota bacterium
TCCGAGGGCGTGAGGTTCTTGCCGCCCGCGGTGATCATGATGTCCTTGATGCGGTCGACGATCTTGAATTGCCCGCGATACATCTCCGCCACGTCGCCGGTATGCAGCCAGCCGTTGCGGATTGAACTCTTCGTCGCTTCCTCGTTGCGGTAATAGCCCTCGAAGACCGTATCGCCCCTGACCAGCAACTCGCCGTCGTCGCCGAGCTTCACCTCGATCCCGGGTGCCGCCGTGCCGACGCAGAGCGGCACGCGCGTGTCCAGCGTCTGCGCGGTCGCGATCGCCGAACTTTCGGTAAGCCCGTAGACTTCGATCAGCGGCACGCCGAGCGTGCGGAAGAATTTCACGATCTTCGCGGAGATCGGCGCGGCACCCGTCATTGCCACCTTCGCGTTGCGCAGGCCGATGAAATTCTGCAGCGAACGGAACACGAGCCAGTAATAGACGAAGAACTTCACGCGCTCGCCAGGCGAACGCTGCGACGGCGACTTTTCCGCGAACGGCTCGCAGGCCGCATAGGCCATCTCGAAAAGTTTTCGCCGCAGCGGATCGGATTCCAGAAGCTTGATATGGATCGACGAGTGCAGCTTTTCCCAGATGCGCGGCACGCCGAGAAACATGGTCGGCGCGACTTCGCGCAGGTCTTCCTGCACGGTACGGAGCGATTCACCGAAATTCACGAGCGAGCCGAGATAGCTCGGCACCATGACCGTCGTCATCTGTTCGGCAACATGACAAAGCGGCAGATAGGACAGCAGGGTGGTTGACGCATCGAGATCGAGACGCTCGACCACCGACTCCGCTTCCGCGCGGATGTTCTTATAGCTCAGCATCGCGCCCTTCGGCTTACCCGTGGAGCCGGACGTGTAGATCATCAAAGCGGTGTCGGAGAGCTTCTGCCGCGAAAGCACATCCTCGATCAGCTTGCCGTGCGTGAAGGCATGCGTCTTTCCGGCGCGTTCGAGATCGAGGAAGGAAATCACGCGGTTCTCGGGATATTGCCGCATCCCCTTGGTTTCCATGACCACGATCCGCCGCAGCTTCGGCAACTCGGCCATCCGCTCCAGCACCTTGTCGACCTGTTCCTGATCCTCGCAGACCACGATCTCGGTGTTCGAGTGTTCGAGCACATAGGCCACCTCGTTCGAGGGGCTGGTCGGATAGACGCCGATGGTGATCGCGCCGACAAGGCCTGCGCCGAGCTGCGCGAGCACCCACTCGATGCGGTTCTCGGAAATCACCGCGACATGGCCGCCTTCCTCGAGGCCCATGGCCCGGAAGCCGAGGCCGACGGCGGAGGCACGCTCGTAATATTCCCGCCAAGTGTATGGCCGCCAGATGCCGAACTCCTTCTGGCGGATGGCAACACCATCACCCTGCTTCTGCGCGTGTTCGCGCACGATCTGCGGAAGCGTCTGTTCGGGAAACATCGGCCGCCCTCTTACGATAACCAGCGCTTGCGGCGCTTGTAATGCTTGATGTCGCGGAAGCTTCTGGCCTCGCCGCCGCTGCCGCCCATGCCGAGATAGAACTCGCGCACGTCCTGATCGCGCAGCAAGCGCTCGGTCGGTCCGTCGATGACGATCTTGCCGGTTTCCATGATGTAGCCGTAATGCGAAACGGCGAAGGCAACGGCCGCGTTCTGCTCGACCAGCAGCATGGAAACGCCCTGCTCGCGGTTGATGCGCGCGATGATCGTGAAAATTTCCTCCACGAGCTTAGGCGAAAGCCCGAGCGATGGCTCGTCGAGCAGCATCAGCTTCGGCTGCGCGATCAGCGCGCGGCCGATGGCGAGCATCTGCTGCTCGCCGCCCGAGAGATAACCGGCGCGGCCGTTGCGGCGCTCGAACAGCCGCGGGAAATACTCATAGACCAGCTCGAACTTGGTCTGCGGCGCGTCGCGGCCCGAGAGCGCATAGGTCGCTGCCGTCAAATTCTCCTCGACGGTCAGGTCTTCGAATATCCGGCGGCCTTCCATGACATGGAATAGCCCGCTGCGGACAAGCTCGTGCGGCTGGTGGCGCGAGACCGGCTCTTTCCTGAAGACGATATTGCCCGCGGTCACCTCGCCGTCTTCGAGCGAAAGCACGTTGGAGATCGCCTTCAGCGTCGTCGATTTACCCGCGCCGTTGGAGCCGAGCAGCGCCACGACCTCGCCCTCCGGCACGGCAAGCGAAAGGCCGCGGAGCACCTGGACCGTCTTGTTATAGACGACCTCGATATTATTCACTTCGAGAACGGTGTCCGCGGCCATGGCTTTTACTTCTTCGTCAGGTCGATCCAGTCGGAGACCGGCTTCATCCGCTTCTCCTTGCCGTCGTACTGATAGACGCGGCCGACCGGGATGGTGTTGCCGGGGATCGAGATCGGCACGCCGATGATGCCGCCGGTATCGAAGTCCTTGATCGAGTTGAGCGCGGCCTTCATGTTCTGCGCGGTCAGCTCTTTCTTCTCCCCAAGCGTGCGCTTGGCGGCTTCGACCAGCAGCATCGCGGTCAGGAAGCCCTGGATGTATCCGGTGGATTGATATTCCGGACGCATCTTGCGGATCTGGTCCAGCATCGGCGACTTGCCTTCGGTGTCGAAGTAGTAACGATAGGGCATCACGCCCATGAAGCCGTCGGCAACATCGGCCGACTTCGCCCAGATGTTGTTGTCCATGGACCAGAAGGTGCCCATGAACTTCGCCTTCAGGCCGAGCTGCTTCGCCTGGCTCATGAATTCCGGCAGCGGCGCCAGAATATAGCCGTGGAAGATGACGTAGTCGGGGTTGGAGCGGCGCAGCTTCAGCACCTCGGTCGAAACGTCGACGCTGGTCGGTGGCGTCGCGATCTTCTCGACCACCGTCAGGCCAAGTTCCTTCGCCCGCTTCTCGGTACCGGCGATCGGATCACGGCCGAATTCCGTATCGGAGTTCACGAGCGCAATCTTCGCCTTCGGCGTCGTCTTGGCGATGTATTCGAGCAGAATGCCCGTCATCTCGGTGTAGTCCGGCCCCGCGATGAACTGGTAAGGAAAGTCCTTCGGGTTGTTCAGCTCCGACGCAAAGGACGCGCCGGCCATGATGATGTTCGCCCGGCGCAGAAGCTCCGCATTGATCGTCTTCGAGAATGCGGTCGAGTCGCCGTAATAGAGGCTGATCTTTTCCTGGCTCGTGAGCTTGTTGAACACCGCGACCGAGGTATCGACCTTGTAGCCGGTATCCTCGAACACATACTTGATCTTGCGGCCGTGGATGCCGCCGGCATCGTTCACGATCTTCAGATAGTCGTTGATGCCGTTATTGATGGCGACGCCTGCGAAGGCGAATACCCCTGTCAGCGGAATCGACCCGCCGAGCACAATGTCTTCGCCCTGTGCGCGAACGGTCGAGTAAGCGCCTAGCGTTACCGTGCCGGCGAGCGCGATGGCGAGCGCACTCCTTCGGCTGATTTTCATTGTCATTGCAGTCTCCTCCTCACGTTATTTTTTGAACGGCCACAAGTGAAAGAACCGGCGCACGCGGCGCCAGATTTCGGCGAGGCCCTGCGGCTCGAACAACAGAAACAGGACGATGAGCGCGCCGAAAACGATGGTCCGGATGGGCGAAAGCAATTGCACCGCGTTCGGATAGAACGGCGTGACCCAGCCGACGAGTATCTTGAGCACCTCCGGCACCATGGTCATGAAGACCGCGCCTAAGATTCCGCCGAGAATGGTGCCCATGCCGCCGACGATCACGGCGGCGAGAAAGAAGATCGAATAAATCAGCGGAAAGCTTTCCGGCGTGACCACGCGGAAGAAATAGGCCCAGAGTCCGCCGGCAACGCCCGCGTAGAAGGACGACAGCGCGAAGCTCAAGAGCTTGTAGCGCAGCAGCGGAATGCCGAGCACTTCCGCCGAGATGTCGCGATCGCGGATCGCGATGAAGGCGCGGCCGATCCGCGTGCGAAACAGGTTCGCGGCACCGACGATCGACAATACCGCTACCGGCA
The DNA here is from genome assembly GCA_023417665.1 of Pseudomonadota bacterium. Classification (GTDB taxonomy): domain Bacteria; phylum Pseudomonadota; class Alphaproteobacteria; order Rhizobiales; family Xanthobacteraceae. The sequence continues at coordinate 3,975 of JAEZFA010000315.1, forward strand.
GGATCAGCCAGTACACCTGCGAAGGCTGCGCGATCTGATAGCCGAACAGCGTTGCCGGCGGCATCGAAAGCCCGCGCGTGCCGCCGAGCCACGGGAAGTTCGCAAAGACAAAATGCAGGATCACCGCGGCCGCGATCGTGGCGATCGCCAGATAAAGGCCCTTCACCCGGCGGCTCGGTATGCCGACGAGTACGCCGACCGCGGAAGCAACGAGGCCACCGGCGATCAGGTTGAGCACGAACGGCGTGCCGAGATGAATCTCCAGCATCGCAACGGTGTAGGCACCCACCGCCATGAAGGCGGCATGCCCGAGGCTGACGAGCCCGGTAAAGCCCGTGAGAATATTGAGGCCCGTCACGCTCACGATATGAATGCCGACGAGACAGGCCATATAAACCCAGTACTGATCAGCGAAGAACGGAAACGCACAGAGCGCCACGAAGAGGGCAACGAGCCAGAAGCGCTGCACATTGGTATCGAGCAGCGATTCTGCCTGGGCGTAAGTTTCGTGTGCAGTACCGATGCGCATGGCTATAGCCGCTCGATTTCGACGGTGCCGAACAACCCGTAGGGCCGGATCATCAACATCGCGACCAGAATGCCGAAGGTGATGAGAAGCTTGTATTCACCGCCGAGATAGGTGCCTGCGACCGCTTCGACGACGCCGATGAAAAGACCCGCGATCAGCGCCCCGGCAATTGAATCGAGGCCGCCGACGATCACGGCAACGAGCACCGAAAGCCCGAAGATGCCCATGGTCGGCGACACACCGCCAATGGAGCCGATGAGAATGCCCGCGCCCGCCGCCGCCATGCCGGCCGCAATCCACGCCAGCGAGAAGACGCGCGGCACGTTGATCCCGCAGGAATAGGCCGCGGCCTGATCGGTCGCCGTCGCGCGCAGCGCCACCCCGCCACGCCAGTAGCGGAACACGATCAGGAACAGCACGATCACGACCGCGGCAATCGCGAAGCTCAGCGCAATCTTCGGCGACACATAGGCGGGGCCGATGAAAAACGGCTTGGTCGGCAGGAAATTTGGCGGAGCAATCGGATCCGCACCCCAGAAGAACTCGACGACGCCGACAAGGATCGAACCGAGCCCGACCGTCACCATGAAAACCGAGATCGGATTTTCACCGAGCATCGGCCGGATCAGCGTGCGCTCGACCACCGCGCCGAGCAGTCCGCCGCCCGCGATAGCGAGCAGGATCGTCGCCCACAACGGAAAGACCTGCGACGAGAACAGCCCGACGAAGAAATAGGCCCCCATCATCAGCATTTCGCCGACCGCCAGATTGACGACCTTGGTCGCTTTATAGATGAGCACGAAGGCGATACCGGTCAGCGACAGGAGCGCACCGGACCCAAGCCCGGACAGCACGATCTCGGTGAAAAAGAGCCAATCCATCAGGCCGCCCTCCCCGCATTGATGCGTCTGGAGAGTTCGCCGACATCGCCCGCGCCAAGATAGGCCGCGATCACCGCCGGATTGTTCTGCACTTCGGCCGGTTTTCCCTCGGCGATCTTCTGGCCGAAATTCAGCACCACGACATGATCGGAAATATCCATCACGAGGCCCATGTCGTGCTCGACCATGAGGATGGTGACGCCCCATTCCTCCTTCACGTCGAGGATGAAGCGGGCCATGTCTTCGGTCTCTTCGCGGTTCATGCCGGCGACCGGCTCATCCAGCATCAGGATACGAGGCTGCATCGCGAGCGCGCGGGCAAGCTCGACGCGCTTGCGCAAGCCATAGGCGAGCGAGGCCACGGGTTGATCCCGGATATGCTCGATCTCGAGGAAATCGATGATCTTCTCCTCGACCTCCTGCCGCAGCGCGAGTTCTTCCTTTTGCGCGCGGCCGAAATACCAGAGCGCGTCGAATACATTGGTCTTCATGTGCGCGTGACGGCCGAGCTTGATGTTGTCGAGCACGGTCATGCCGCGGAACAGTGCGATGTTCTGAAAGGTGCGACCGAGGCCGATCTTCGCGCGCTCCGGCGCGTGTTTGTGGTTGATGTTCTCGCCGCAGAACAGGATTTCGCCAGCCGAAGGTTTGTAGAAACCGGAAATGCAGTTGAAGAGCGAGGTCTTGCCGGCACCGTTCGGACCGATCACGGCGGTGATCGCGCCGGGAGCCACGTCGAAGGTTACATCCGTGAGCGCCTTCAGGCCGCCGAACGAAAGCGAGACGCCGCGGATGGCGAGGTCGGCCGGGGGCTGGTCGATGAAATCCGCCATCACACCCCACCGAAGTTCGGCGCACGCTTGCCGACGAAGGCGGCTACACCTTCGGCGAAGTCCTTTGTCTTCGAGCAGGCGACGAAAGCCTCCTCTTCCTTCGCAAGCTGATCGTGCAGCGTGTGCAGATGCGACCCGCGGATCAATTGCTTGATTTGCCCATAGGCGAAGGTCGGACCTGCGGCGAGACGCTGCGCGAGCTTGTCGGTTTCTTCCGCGAGTGACGCCGCCGGAACGACCTTGTTCACGATGCCGAGCCGTTGCGCTTCGGCCGCATCAAACCCGTCCGACAGAAGCGCGATTTCCAGTGCCTTGCGCACGCCCACGATCCGCGGCAACGACCAGGACGACGAGCCGTCCGGACTGGTGCCGAGGCGCGAATAGGCCAGCGTGAACTTCGCGTCGTCGGCGGCGACGGCAAGGTCCGCGATCATGGCGACACTCAGACCGGCGCCCGCAACGGGGCCGTTCAGCGACGCGATCACCGGACGCGGCAGCGTGGCAAGAATTTCCAGTGCTTCATGGAAAACCCCGATCAGCTCGTGGAAAAACTCGCTGTTTGCGGTCATCCCTTTGCTGAACGAACCGATATCGCCGCCCGACATGAAGGCGCGGCCCTCGCCGGAGATCACGACGACCCGATTTTCCGCATCGGCCGCAACTGACCTGCAGGCCTGACGCAGCGCATAGGCACATTCGGCGTTCAGCGCATTGAGCACATGCGGACGATTGAAGCGGATATGCGTCACCGCGCCATCGCTCCGCAGCAGTATCGGCTGTTCTTTGCTCACTTCGTTCCTCCCTGCCCGGTGCATTTCTTTGCACTCTTGTCCGGACTTCTCGCCTATCTCGTTGCCGCCCGCAGATAACTCTTGTCGACCGCTTCATCGAGACGCTTGCCGGTGCGCTCGAACCCCTTACGCCAGTCATCGACCTGACGGCGCATCCACAACAGCGCCGCTTTCTTGTCGCCTTCGCGGATCGCTTTCAGCATCATGCGGTTCGCTTCGACGATCCGCAGTGCGCCCTCCCCGACCTTGCGGCAGATGACTTCCGTGGTTGGGAAGAACAGCAGCCCGGTCGGCTCGCGCGCGAGTTGCAGCACGCGGTTCTGCGATGCCTTTGCGACCAGCGCATGAAACTCCGAATTCAGCTCGGCGATGCGTGCCGGATCGTCGATCGACTGCTCCGACTTCACGACATTCTCGGCAAGCTCCGCGATGTTCTTCTTGGTCGCGCGCTCCACCGCCTGTTCGATCGCATAGAGCTCGAGCACCATCGCGGTTTCGTAAAGCTCGCGGAACGTCACTTCCTGCAAGACCAGTGCGCGGCTCATGCGGCTGGCAAGACGATTGTGATGCGGCGCGCAGGCGAACAGGCGGCGGCTGGAATCGCGGCTGATCAATCCGCCTTGCTCAAGCACGCGAATGCCTTCGCGCACGGTCGAGCGGTTCACGCCGAACTGGCGCACCAGCTCGGACTCGGTGCCGATCGGCTCACCCGGACGGATGCGGCCGGCAATGATCTCGCGCTCGATGGCCTCGGCGACCATCTGGTACGCCGGCGCAACGTGCAGCCTTTCGAAACGATCCTGCGTATCCGACAAGGGTCAATCCGCTGTTTGTCGGACAAAAGCTAAATGAGTCAAAAAGTGCGCGTCAACCCATATAAAATGGTGCTTTGCACAACGGCCGAGCTTATTGAATTTCCGCCATTGCGTTGAATTGGCGATTGTCGGACAAAGCAGTTGCGCCCTATTCCGAAGGCGGTTTCGAGAACCATTTCGGTCGGCGCTTCTCGAAGAAGGAAGCAAGCCCTTCCTGTCCTTCTTCAGAGGCCATGCGGTCCGCGATGTTCGCGGCGGTCGACGCAATCATCTCGTCATCGAGCGGCCGCGCTGAAACTTCGCGGATCAGTTTCTTGATCGAGGCGACGGCACCCGGCGCGCCTTGCAAGAGATCCGCCACGATTTCCGTTCCGCGCGAGACGAGCGCGGCTTCATCGGCCACGACCTGATGGATCAGGCCGATCCGCTGCGCTTCGGCGGCGTCGAAGCGTTCGCCGGTGAGAAAGTAACGTCGCGCATTGCGCTGGCCGATCGCGGCGACGACGTGCGGCGAGATCGTTGCGGGCGTCAGGCCGAGCTTTACTTCAGAGAAAGCGAACTTCGCGTTTGCGGCTGCAATCGCGATATCCGCAGCCGCAACGATGCCGGTTGCGCCGGCCATGCAGTTGCCGTGGATCAGCGCCAGCGTTGCTTGCGGCAGGTCGCGTAGCGTATGGAGCATACGCGCCATTGCACGCGTGCCTGCGAGATTGTCCTCGCGCGGCGCGGCTCCGGCCTTGCGCATATAGTCGAGATCACCGCCGCCGGAGAAACTCGGCCCCGCGCCCTTGATGATTGCGACGCGGACATCCTTGCTGCTTCCAACGCGCTGCCATGCGTCCGCAAGTGCCGTGACCACCTGATCGTTGAAAGCATTGTGGAGCACAGGCCGGTTCAGCGTCACCGTGACGACCGGGCCATTCTGTTCGTAAAGAACCACGCTTTCCGTCATGGCGCTCACATCCCCATCTGGCGCGCGGCGAGATCCTTCATGATCTCTTCCGTGCCGCCGCCGATCGCATTCACTTTTACTTCGCGATAGATGCGCTCGACCTTCGACCCGCGCATGAACCCCGCGCCGCCGAAAATCTGCACCGCCTCGGAGGCGCAGAACGCAAGCGTCTGCGTCGCCTGGTTCTTCAGCATGCAGAGTTCGGCAACCGGGCTTTCACCCTCATCGAGCGCCCAGGCGATCCGCTCGAGGTAAGCTTGCGAGGCCGAAATGCGCTGCGCCATATCGATAAGCTTATGCCGGATCACCTGATGCTTGATGATCGGCTTGCCGAAAGTCTCGCGCTGTTTCGCGTAGGCAAGCGCCTCCTCGTACGCAACGCGCGCGAAGCCGATCGACGACGCGGCGAGCGATAGCCGCTCGTCGTTGAAATTCAGCATCACCGCCATGAAGCCCGCGTTTTCCGTGCCGATCAGGTTTGCGGCCGGCACGCGGCAATCATCGAAATGGAGCGTCGCGGTGTCGGACGCCCACCAGCCCATTTTCCTGAGCGGCGTGCGCGAGAAGCCCGGCGTGTCTCGTTCGATCAAAAACAGCGAAATGCCGCCAAGGCCCGGCTCCCCGGTGCGGACCGCCACGGTGTAGTAGTCCGCGCGCATGCCGGAGGTGATGAACGTCTTCTCGCCGCGCACGACATAAACGTCGCCCTCGCGCCGCGCGCTGGTCCTGATATTGGCGACATCCGAGCCGGCATTCGGCTCGGTGATCGCAAGCGCGGAGATCTTCTCACCGGCGAGCACTGCGGGAAGAACCCGCTGCTTCAGTTCCTGCGAACCGAGCTTCGCAATCGGCGGCGCGCCTATGGTGTGGCTCATCAATCCCGCGGCGATGCCGCCGCTCCCGGCGCGCGCGAGTTCCTGCGCAGCCGCGATCAGCGTGAAGCGGTCGCACGGCACGCCGCCGAACTCTTCCGGAAAGCCGAGCTGCAGGAGCCCGATCTCGGCGGCCTGCTTATATAAAGAGCGCGGAAACTCTCCCGCCTCGTCCCATTCGGTCGCGAAAGGCTCGATTTCCTTCGCGACGAAGCGCGCGATGGTGTCGCGGAACGCTTCGTGATCCGCCGTGAAGAAGGGCGATTTGCGAAGCCCGCTCACGACAAGCCCAGAAGGCTGCGGGCCTGCGCCGGACTTGCCACTTTCCGCCCGGCTTCCCGTGCATAGCGCGCGAGCGTTTCGATCAGCGGGCCGTTGGAGTCGGTCTTCGCGCCGTCGGGCAAATAGAAAGTATCCTCGACGCCGGTGCGAAGCTGGCCGCCAAGCTCGGCCGCGCGGCGATGCAGCGGCCAGATATTCTCGCGGCCGATCGCGGTCACGCTCCACACCGCATCGTCTTCTGTGAGCCGGGTCAATATCGGCAGGAGCTCCGGCTCTGCCGGCTGCCCGGATTCGACGCCCATCACGAAGTTGTATTGCAGTCTGCCCGCATACATCCCGGCGCGGCGGAACATGCCGACCGAACGCACGATTCCCGTATCGAAGCACTCGAACTCCGGCCGCGTGTTGCATTCGTTCATCACCGCCAGAAACTTGCCGACCTTCTCCACCGGATTGTCGAACAGCATCGGCGGCCAGGCCCATTTCCCGTCCGCCCTCACCTTCAGATAATTCAGCGATCCGGCATTGCAGGCCGCGATCTCGGGCGTCGTCGCGCGAATACAATCGAGCGGCCCGCTCACGTCGCTGCCTACCACGCCCGTAGTCTGGTTGATGATGATGTCCGGGCACGCCGCGCGGATCGCATCGACGCAGGCACGCGCGACGCCCGGATCCCATGACGGCAGATGGCCTTTGCCCGCTTCCTGCTGGCGGAAGTGCACATGGATCACCGCCGCACCCGCATCCGCCGCGCGCCGCCCTTCCCGTGCAAGCTCCTCGGGCGTCACCGGTACCGGATGCTGCCGGGGATCGGTCAGCACGCCCGTGATCGCGCAGGTGATGATCGCGAGATCGCTCATATCAATGCCTCGCGTTGCTTGCGGCGGTTTCGATTTCCGCGAGCATCTGTCCGGGCGCGACCTGATCGCCGGCGCTGACCGATATCGTTTTCACTCTGCCCGCCGCCGCGGCAACGATGTGATGCTCCATCTTCATGGCTTCGAGCACCATCAGCGATTGTCCGGCGCTGACGACATCACCCGCGGCCACGGAAACCTGCGAAACTTTTCCGTTCAGCGGTGCGCGCGAAATGCCGTCGCGGTCTTCCTCGCGCTGCCGCACCGGCTGGCGGAATGTCTCGCGCTGGAAGAGATGATCTGTACTGCCCGCCTGCAGCCAGAGCGCGTCGTCCTGCCAGGCGTGAGCGGCATTCGCGTTCGTATCGAAGGCGACACTTCCGTTTTCCGTAACGACCGTCGCGCTGCCACGCGCCGAAGTGATCGTGCCGCGGCGCAGTTCCTTGCCGTTCGCAAGCCACCAGACCCGCGGCAAGGGTGCGGCGTTGCTCCAACCCGACCACACGGGATCAATCGCCCGACCATCCTTGCGGTCGGCAAGCAATGCCGCAAGCATCCAGCTCGCTTCATCCGGCCGGTCAGATCGGCTGGCATCATTAGGGAAATGTTCGGGGATGAATGCCGTCGAAACCTCATTGCCCGAGATAAATTCCGGATGCCGCAGGAGCTTCACCAGAAACCCGCGATTGGTCGCAACCCCGAGCAGCGTCGATTGCGAGAGCGCGTCTGCAAGCTTCGCAATCGCCTCCCCGCGCGTCTCGCCATACGCGATCACCTTACCAAGCATGGAGTCGTAATAGGGCGATACTTCCATTTCCTCCTGCAGCATCACGTCGAAACGCGCGTCTCCCGCCGCATTCCAGCGCAGCACCTTGCCGGTGCGCGGCAGGAAGTTCTTCGCCGGATCCTCGGCGCAAAGCCGCGCCTCGATCGCATGACCCGCGAAACGGATCTGGCCCTGCTGCTTCGGCAGCTTCTCGCCGCGCGCAATCCGCAATTGCCATTCGACGAGGTCGAGCCCGGTAATCATCTCGGTCACGGGATGCTCGACCTGCAGCCGCGTGTTCATTTCCATGAAATAAAAATTGCCGTCCCGGTCGAGCAGGAATTCCACCGTGCCCGCGCCCGCATAGCCGATCTCACGCGCGACCGCCGTTGCGGCGGCGCCCATCTTTTCGCGCAGCTTCGCGTCCACCGCGGGCGACGGCGCTTCTTCCAGCACCTTCTGGTGCCGTCGCTGCACCGAGCAGTCGCGCTCGCCGAGATGCACGACATTGCCCTGCCTGTCCGCAAAGACCTGAATCTCGACATGGCGCGGCTTTTCAACCGCGCGCTCGAGAATAAGCCGGCCGTCGCCAAAGGCTTTCTTCGCTTCGCTTGCCGCCGCGCGCAGTTCGGCCGCGAAATCCTTCTCGGCCAGCACCTTGCGCATGCCGCGCCCGCCGCCGCCGGCGGAGGCCTTGATCATCACCGGGAAGCCGATGCGTTTCGCTTCTTGGAGAAAGCGCGCCTCGCTTTGCTCGTCGCCGTCATAGCCGGGCACGACCGGAATGCCGGCTTTCGCCATGCGCTGGCGCGCCGCCGCCTTGTCGCCCATCGCAGCGATTGCAGCCGGCGGCGGGCCGACGAAAATCTGGCCGGCATCCGCCACCGCCTGCGCGAACGCCGCGTTCTCGGAAAGAAAACCGTAGCCGGGGTGAACCGCATCCGCACCCGCCTCACGCGACGCCGCGAGTATCTTCTCGATCACGAGATAGGATTCCGCGGCCGTCTTCCCGCCGATTGCGATCGCGCGGTCGCAGGCCGCCGCGTGGGTCGTTGCGCCGTCGGCATCCGAATAGATCGCGACCGTTTCGATGCCCATGGCCTTGGCCGTGCGCGCGATGCGCGGCACGATCTCGCCGCGATTGGCAATGAGCAGGCGCGAAAGCGTTTTCATCACTGCGTCCGCGGCGGCAGGATGCCCATGTATTTCGAGATGATGGAAAGCATCACCTCGTCGGCGCCGGCACCGATCGAGACGAGGCGTCCATCGCGGAACAGCCGCGACACCTGGTTCTCCCAAGTGAAGCCCATGCCGCCCCAGTATTGCAGGCATTCATCCGCGACCTGCCGCACCAGACGCCCGGCCTTCAGCTTGGCCATGGAGGCGAGCTTGGTCATGTCGCCACCGGCGACCAGCATTTCGGTGGTCCGATAGACCAGCGCGCGCAGCGCTTCCACTTCGCTCTGCAACTCCGCGAGCTTGAAATGCACCGACTGATTGTTCAGCACCGGCTCGCCGAAAATCTTGCGCTGGCGCGTATAGTCGATGGTGTCGTTGATCGCGGTTTCCATCATCTTCAGGCAGTTCGCGGCACCCCAGAGCCGCTCCTCCTGAAATTGCAGCATCTGGTAGGTGAAGCCCTTACCCTCGTCGCCGATGCGGTTTCGCTGCGGCACGCGCACGCCGTCGAAGTGAATGAGCGCGGTGTCGGAGGCGTTCATGCCGATCTTCTTGATCTTCTTCTCGATCGAAACACCCTTCGACTTCATCGGAATGATGATCAGCGACTTGTTCCGGTGCGGGTCGCCGTCGGAGGTATTCGCAAGGCAACACATGAAGTCGGCCTGCGTGCCGTTGGTGATCCACATCTTGCCGCCGTCGATGACATAGTCGTCGCCGTCCTTGCGGGCCTTCGTCTTGATCGAGGAAACGTCGGAACCCGCCCCCGGCTCGGAAACCCCGATGCAGGAGAGCAACTCGCCCGCGATCGCGGGCACCAGAAATTCTTTGCGCAACTCGTCCGAGCCGAAACGCGCGAGCGCCGGCGTCGCCATGTCGGTATGCACTCCGATCGACATCGGCACGCCGCCGCAGCGGCAGGCGCCAAGTTCTTCGGCCATGATCACCGAATAGGAGTGGTCGAGCCCGGCGCCGCCATAGGCTTCCGGCTTGGTGAGCCCGAGAAGCCCGAGCTTGCCGAGCTTTTTGATGACCTCATGCGCGGGATAGGTTTCCGCGTCCTCCCACTCGTCGACATGCGGGTTGAGTTCTTCCTGCACGAAGCGCGCGATCGTGCGGCGGACTGCCTCGTGTTCTTCCGTGAACATGACGTTCTCCCTTGTTACGGTCGCGCGACACCGAAGCTGGTCGGCCGCAGCTGCTTTTGTTGTCCGCTCCGGCACACCGAAAGCGCGAACGCGATCACGTTTCGCGTGTCGCGCGGATCGATCACGCCGTCGTCGAGCATCCGCCCGGAGGTGTAGAAGGCCGGCATCTGCCGTTCGAAATTCTCGATCACCTTGCGGCGCAGGCTTTCCAGTATCGTTGCATCCACGCCGCTGCCTTTGGCTTTGGCGGCATCGGCCATCACGTTGACCATGGTATTCGCGGCCTGCTCCGCGCCCATGACGGAGGTCTTCGCGTTCGGCCACGAAAACAGGAAATCCGGATCGAATCCGCGTCCGCACATGCCGTAATTGCCCGCGCCGTAGGACGCGCCGCACATGATCGTAATCTGCGGCACCGACGCATTGGCGACCGCCTGGATCATCTTCGAGCCGTGCTTGATCATGCCGGCGCGCTCGGGCTCTTTGCCGACGAGATAGCCCGTGGTGTTCTGGAGATAGACCAGCGCGACATCGCTCTGGCAGCAGGCCTGAATGAAGTGCGTCGCCTTGTTCGCGCCGGCCGGATCGATCGGCCCGTTATTCGTGAGGATACCGACCGGATACCCCTCGATGCTGGCATGCAGGCAGACCGTACCGGGGCCGTAGTCGGCCTTGAATTCGAGGAGTTCGGAATCGTCCACGATCCGCGCCGCGATCTCGCGCATGTCCACGGGCTTGCGGCCGTCCTTGGGCATCAGCCCGAGCAGTTCTTCGGCCGGATAGCGCGGCGCTTTATCGACCGAAAGCGGCCACCAATCCTCCATCCCGATACTCTTCACGAGATCGCGCACAATGCGGATGCCTTCGGCATCGTTGTCGGCGAGATACTCGGCAAGCCCGGAGACGGTCCCGTGCATCTGCGCGCCGCCAAGCTCCTCGTCGGTTGCGATTTCTCCGGTCGCCGCTTTCAAAAGCGGCGGTCCTGCGAGAAACGCCTTTGCGCGGTCACGCACCATCACGACGTAATCGGAAAGCCCCGTCATGTAGGCGCCGCCCGCCGTCGACGATCCATGCACCAGCGCGATCACCGGATTGCCGGCGGCAGACAGCCGCGCCAGCCCGCAGAAATTTCCGCCGCCACGCACGAAGTCCTCGACGCGATAGCCGAGCAGGTTCGCGCCTGCGGATTCGACAAGGTGGATGAACGGCAGCTTGTGCTCGAGCGCGATCTTCTGCGCGCGCTGGAACTTCTCGAGCCCCATCGGCTGCAGCGCTCCCGCGTCGATACCGGAATCGTCCGCGATCACGAGGCAACGCACGCCGGAAACATAGCCGATGCAGACGGCGATGCCGCTGCCGGGAATGGAGGCCGCCGGGTCCGGCTTGTCGAGCATGTAGCCCGAGAGCGCCGAGAGTTCCAGCATGGGCGCATCACTGTCGAGCAAAAGCGCGAGCCGCTCGCGCGGCAAAAGTTGTCCGCGCTTCGCAAAACGCGGCCCGGCTTTGGCCGAGGCATCGCGCGTGCGCTGCTCGAGCGCGCGCATTTCCGCGATCTGCGCAAGCATGTACTCGCGGTTCTCCGCGAAGGCCGCATTCTGCGTGAGGCGGGACGCGAATACCGGCATGCGCGCTATTCCTGCAGGACTTTCGGCGTCACCGCACGATGAAAGCCGTCATAGACCGCGTTCGGCTTGCGCGAGGACGCAAGCGGCATGTGCCGCCGCGCGTTGGGCGCCCCACCGTCGACGCGGATGCAGGTGCCGGAGACGAAAGCCGCGCCTTCGGAGAGCAGGTAGACGACAGCCGAAGACACTTCCGCCTCGCGGCCGATGCGCGCGAGTGGAACATGCTCGGCGAGCCCGCGGATCATCTGCTGCATCGCCGGCGGATAAGTATCGAGGCCGCTCGACGCGATCCATCCCGGCGCAACCGCATTCACGCGCACCGGCGCCCATTCGCTCGCGGCCGTTTCGGTGAAATTGAGCATGCCCGCACGCGCGGCACCGCTATGCCCCATGCCGGGCATGCCGCCCCACATGTCCGCGATGATGTTCACGATCGCACCGCCGCGGCCTTTCATCGACTGCGTGTAGCATTCGCGTGCGAACAGGAACCCGCCCATGAGGTTCGTGTTCAGCACCGCCTGCCAGCCGTTCGCGGAAATCTTCTCGAGCGGCGCGGGAAACTGCCCGCCTGCGTTATTCACGAGTCCGTCGATGCGGCCATGCTTCGCAACGATCTCCGCAACCGTTTCCTTCACGCGCGCTTCCTCGCGGATGTCGCAGGCAAACGAGTCCGCATTGCCGTCGTCCTCGGCAATTTCCCTGGCGACGACTTCGAGGTTCTCCGCGCGGCGGCCGATGAGCACGGCATGCGCGCCGAGTGCCGCGACTTCATGCGCGATGCAGCGGCCAATTCCGCTGCCGCCGCCCGACACCACGATTACCTGGCCGGCGAGCAGATCTTCGCGATAGATGGAGCGATACTTCATGGCATTGCGCTCCTATTTCCGTGTCTTGCGCGGCAAGGCGACGATCTTCTCGGCTTCCGGGGTGCGCAGGCAGAAGGTCAGCGCGCGTTCGGCAAGCTGCTCGATCGAGAGCTTCTGGCCCGGCCGGTACCATTGCGCGGTCCAGTTCAGCGCACCGAACAGGAACAGGCGATCGACATGCGTCGGCATCGACCAGTCGCCGGATTTCTGCAGGTCCGCAATCACGCGATCCCAGATCGCCTCGTAGCGGTCCTTGATCGCAACCACCCGCTTCCGCTCGGCGCGGCCCAGCGAGCGCCATTCATACAGCAGCAGCGGAATGAAATGCTGGTCCGGCAGCAGCACGATGCGCAGATGCGCGTTGACCAGCTTGCGGAATTTTTCGCGCGGCGCGGAAGCGTCGGCGGCAATCTCTTCCATCAGCGAGAGCGCCTGCCGCATGCCTTCTTCGATCACCGCGACCAGAATGTCGTGCTTGGTCTTGAAGTAGTAGAACCAGCTTCCCGAGTGAATCCCGGCGGCCCCGGAAATGTCGCGAACCGTGGTCTTGTCGTACCCCTTCTCGCGAAAGAGCTTCGCGGAAATCACGATCAGCTCGGAGCGGCGATCTTCCTCCGCACGCACGCGCGGCCGCTTGGCCGTCTGCTGCGTCCGGGATTTGGTCGATGCCGTCATTACGCTACTCCGGAAATGAATTCGCCGGCGCGCATTTGCTGGCGCGCCGGCGTCTTATGCGATCAGTACTTCACGTTTTCGTCGACCATGACGAAGCGCCCAGCCTTGACCTGGTGCAGCATCACGACCTTCGAACCCTGACGGACTTTCGGGCCATAGGCGATTTCCGGTCCGCCAAAGAGCGAACGGAACGGCTTCGCCGTCTCCAGCGCCTTGATGAAGCTGTCGACATTGAGGTTCGGACCGGCCGCTTCGAGCGCGCGGACCAGCACGTCGGCCATCACCTGGCCGTAGAACGCACCGATGTTCGGCTCCGCATTGTACTTCGCCTTGTAGGCGTCCCACCACTTCTGGACTTCCGGCGAAGAGGTGTCGCGATAGGGCATCACGAAGCCCGAAGCGACATAGAGCCCTTCGGTCGCGTTACCCGGCGCGCTCGCGACGATCTGGTCGAAGCTCGCCGAGGTCGCGACGAAGTCGACATCGGTCCAGCCCATCTTGCGCGCGGTGCCGTAAGGAATGATCGCGTCACGCACGATCACGCCCATGGCGACGATCTCGCAACCCGCGGCGCGAAGCTTGGTGATCTGCGCCGAGAAGTCGGTATCGGTCGGGCGGTTGGTCGCCGTCTCGACGATCTGGAACTTCATCGTCTTGGCGAGGTCCTGCACGCCTTCGAGGATTTCCTTGCCGAAGTCGGTGTCCTGATAGAGCACGCAGACCTTGTTCTTCTTCTTGGTCTCGACGAGGTACTTCACGCCGGCGCGGATCTGCTCGTGATAGAGCGAGAAGAACACGCCGAACTTCAGGCGATGATAGGGCTCGCTCATCGAACGCGCGGCGGTCACCGGGAACAGGTTCGGCACACCCGCTTTGAGCTGGTCGGGCAGCACCGCGTTGTTCATCGGCGTGCCCATGGCGGCGACGATCGCGAACACCCGATCCTTCTGGATCAGCTTGTTCGTGGCCTGCACCGCGCGGGGGATCTGATACTGCGCGTCTTCGACGATGTAGCGGATCTTGCGGCCGTGAATGCCGCCCTTTTCGTTGACCTCGTCGAACTTCATGCGGATCGCATTGGTCGAGGTCACGCCATAGGACGCCGCCGGACCGGAAAGGTCACTGTGCGTGCCGATGACGATCTCGGTCTTGGTGACGCCGCGCACCTGCGCGGTCGCGATTGCCGTGCTTCCGGCAAGCGACACGATCGCCGCACCGATAAGCAGTCTGGTTGTCTTCATAGTCTCACTCCCTGGTCGTTCTGGTTTCTTATTCACGCACCGGCGTACATTTCGTCGATGAGTGTCTTGTACTTCTCGCTGACGAATTTTCTTTTCAGTTTCATGGTTGGCGTCAGTTCGTCGTCTTCGGCGGTCAATTGCTGGTCGATCAGGCGAAACCGCTTGATCGTCTCGACCCGCGCGAAATTCCTGTTGACCTTCTCGATCTCGCTTTCGATCAGGTCCTGCACTTCCTGGGTTCGGCAGAGCGACGCGAAATTCGTGAACGGCACGTCGCGATCCTGCGCATATTTCACGACATTGTCGTAGTCGATCATGATCAGGCAGCTCAGGAACTTGCGCTGGTCGCCGATCACGACCGCATCCGAAATGAAAGGCGAGAACTTCAGCTGGTTCTCGATTTCCGATGGCGTGATGTTCTTCCCGCCCGCGGTAATGATGATGTCCTTCATGCGGTCGGTGATGCGCAGCCAGCCCTGATTGTCCTGCGCGCCGACGTCGCCGGTATGCAGCCAGCCGTCGACGATCGTCTCCGCCGTCTTTGAAGGGTTGTTCAGATAGCCCATGAAGACGTGCGGGCCGCGAAGCAGGATTTCGTTCTCGCGGGAGAGCTTCACTTCCATATTGGGCATCGCGCGGCCGATGGTGCCGAGCCGCAGTTCTCCGGCGCGCGGGGACGTGACGATGCCGACGCTTTCGGTCTGGCCGTAGACTTCACGCAGGTCGAGCCCGATCGAGTGATACCACTTGATGAGATCGGGCGAGATCGGCGCGGCGCTGGTGACGATCCATCGTGTGCGATGCAGCCCCACCATGCGCTTGAGATTCCGCAGCACCAGCACATCCGCGAGCCAGAACGCCGCCTTCAGCAAGGCGGAAGGCTCCTTGTCTTCCATCTTCTGCTCGACGACCTTCTGGCCGATGCCGAGTGCGATCTTGTACGCGAACTGGCTCAGCGGCCCGGCATCGCGCAGCCGCAGGATCAGGCCAGAATAGAATTTCTCCCAAAGCCGCGGCACCGCGAAGAACACGGTCGGCTGCACTTCCTGCATGTTCTCGACGATGGTTTCCGGGCTTTCGGCAAAGTTCACCACCGTGCCGGCAACGATCTGCCAGTAGGCGGTGAACGATCGCTCCGCGATGTGGCAGAGCGGCAGGAAGGAGAGCTGCTCGTCGCCTTCGCGCAGGTCGAACGCGCTGCCGACGTTCATCATCTGAAACAGGATGTTGCGATGGCTGATCATCGCGCCTTTCGGCGCGCCGGTGGTGCCCGACGTGTAGATCAGGATCGCGAGATCGGACGGCTTTCCCGCCGCCAGTTCGCGCTCCCAGTAACCGGCATTGCCCTGCTCGAACTCCCGCCCGGCCTGCATCAATTCGTCGAAGGAAATCACCATCGGATCGGAGAAGTCCTTGAGCCCCTCCTGATCGATGACCACGATCTTCCTGAGACTCGGGCAGCGGTCGCGAACTTCCAGAATCTTGTCGAGTTGCTCTTCGTTCTCCGCGATGAACACGACCGTGTTCGAGTCGCTGACGATGTACTGCACCTGCTTGGCGGAATCCGTCGTATAGACGCCGTTGGTGACGCCGCCGATCGCCTGCGTGCCGATATCGGCATAGAGCCATTCCGGCATGCCCTCGGCCATGATCGCGACCACGTCGCCGCGCTTGACCCCGAGCGACGCAAGGCCAAGGCCGGTATGCTTCACGTTCTCGCCGTACTGGGTCCAGGTGATCGAGTGCCAGATGCCGAGATGCTTGAAGCGCATGGCGATCTTGCCGCCGCGCTCCTCCACTTTCTGCCAGTAGAAGCGCGGCAGCGTTTCGCGGTCGATGAGTTGCAGGATCGACGGATCGAGCTCGACGCCGGTGATCGGATCGCGGGACAATGCCATGTTCATGCGATGTCTCCCTGCCCCTTTAGCGCCACGTCTTGCGCTTTTTCCAGCGACGCTTGCCGCGCACGCCTTCCTGCTTCATGCCGAGATAGAATTCCTTGATGTCTTCCTTCTCGAGCAGCCGCGCACAGGTATCTTCCATCACGATGCGGCCGACTTCGAGCACATAGCCGTAATCCGCGGCATGCAGCGCGACATTGGCGTTCTGTTCGACGAGCAGGATCGTGGTCTTCTTCTCTTTATTGATGCGGCCGACGATCTCGAAGATTTCTTTCACAAGCTTCGGCGAGAGCCCGAGCGCGGGCTCGTCGAGCAGAAGGAGCCGAGGCTTCGCCATCAGCGCGCGGCCGATCGCAAGCATCTGCTGCTCGCCGCCCGACATGGAACCCGCCGCCTGCCCCGCGCGCTCGCGCAGCCGCGGAAAATAGCCGTAGACTTCCTCGATATCGGCCTCGATGCCGGAGTCCGTGCGCGTATAGGCGCCCATCAGCAGGTTTTCGCGCACCGTGAGAAACGGAAAAATCTCGCGCCCCTCCGGCACATGACCGATGCCGAGCCGCATCACGCGATCGGGGTCCATGTTGCGGATTTCCTTGCCCTCGAAGGTGATGCTGCCTTTCTGCAGGTCCATTACGCCCGAGATCGCCTTCAGGATCGTGGTCTTGCCCGCACCGTTCGCGCCGAGCACCGTCACGATCGAGCCCTCCGGCACTTCGAGGCTGACGCCGCGGATCGCCATGATCGGCCCGTAATAGGTTTCGATGTTGCGCAGCGTGAGGATCGGAGCAGTCATCGTCATGTCCCCAGATAGGCTTTGACGACTTCGGGATGCTCCTGCACTTCACGAGGGCTTCCGGTCGCCAGAACCTTCCCGTAGTTGAGCGCAAGCACTTCGTCGGACACTTCGCTCACCAGCGCCATGTCGTGTTCGACCATCAATACCGTAATGCCGAGGTCGTTCTTGATATCCTGAATCCAGAACGCCATGTCCTCGGTTTCCTCGGTGTTGAGGCCGGAGGACGGTTCGTCGAGCAGCAACAGCTTCGGCTCCGTGCAGAGCGCGCGCCCAAGCTCGACCACTTTGCGAACGCCGTAAGGCAGACCCGCGATCAGGCTGTCGCGGTAGTGTTCAAGATCGAGGAAATCGATGATCTCCTCCGCCTTCTCGCGATGCTGCACTTCCATCCGCCTGACCGAAGGCGTGAAGAAAATCTCCGAGACGAGATTGCTCTTGCGGTGCGCGTGGCGGCCGAGGAGCAGATTCTGCAGAACCGTCGCGTGCTCGAACAGCTCGATGTTCTGGAAGGTGCGCGCGATGCCGAGTGCCGCGACGCTGTGCGGCGGCACTTTCGTGATCTCGCCGCCCTCGAAATAAAGCGCACCCTGCGACGGGTCGTAGATGCGGCTGATGAGATTGAAGAGCGTGGTCTTGCCGGCGCCGTTCGGCCCGATGATCGTGAAGACCTTGCCCTTCTCGACGGCGAAACTCACGCCGTCGACCGCGCGAATGCCGCCGAACTGGACCGCAACGTCCTTTGCTTCGAACAGCTTCACCGGAAGCGCTCCGACTTGGTGTAGGACTTCTGGCGCTTGAAGGTCGCGCGCTTGTAGAGCGGGAACAGCGAGAAATAGAGCTTGATTTTGCGCCAGCGGCCATAGATGCCGAGCGGCTCGAACAGGATGAACAGCACCAGGATCATGCCGAAGATGCCGGGCTCCAGCCCCGGCTGGCGCGCGATCGAGCCCGGCAGATAATCGCGCAGGATCGCGATCAGCTGCGGCAGCGCGCCGACGAAGATCGCGCCGAAGATCGCGCCATGGATCGAGCCGAGCCCGCCGACCACGACCATCAGCAGGAGCTGGATCGACAGGATGATGTTGAAGGCATCCGGCGCGAGGAAGCTGATCTTGTGCGCGAACAGCGTGCCGGCAAGCCCGGTCAGCCCCGCAGACATCGCAAAAGCCAGCGTCTTGTAGGCCGCGAGATTGACGCCCATCGACTGCGCTGCGATTTCGCTGTCGCGGATCGCAACGAAGGCGCGTCCGACCGGCGAGCGCAGCACGTTCAGCGTCGCCCAGATCGCGAAAACCAGAAACAGCAGCGAGAGGAAGTAGAACGGCACCGTATCGGTGATCGAGATGCCGAAGATCTCCGGCTTCGGCACAGCGAAGCCCGCGAAACCGCCGGTGACGCTATCCCATCGCGACAGCGCCTGCTCCACGATGAAGGCAAATGCGAGCGTCGCGATTGCGAGATAGACGCCGGTGAGCCGCAGCGCCGGAAAGCCGATCATGGCACCGAACAGCGCCGACAAAAGCGTTGCCGCCGGCACCGTCACTACCACCGGCAGGCCCATCTTCAGCAGCACCGCATGTGTATAGGCGCCGATGCCGAGAAACGCTGCATGCCCGAGCGACACCAGGCCGGTGTAGCCGGTCAGGACCATCAGTCCGACACCGGCAATCGCCAGAATGAAAACATAGGTCAGCTCGCCGACCCAGAACTCCTCCAGCACGAAAGGTGCCGCCAGCAGCGCGATGGCGAGCGCGCCGTACCAGAAGCGGTCGACGTTATCCCGGAACAGGTCGATGTCCTGCTCATAGCGCGTCTTGAACTGGAAGCGCATGACTAGACCCGCTTCCTTCCGACCGCGCCGAACATGCCCTGCGGGTAGAAGATCAGCACCGCAAGGATCACGACATAGGCCGCAATGTCCTTGAAGCCTTCCTTCAGATAGATGCCGGAGAACTGTTCGATGATGCCGATGATGATGCCCCCGACGACGGCGCCCGGGATCGAGCCGAAACCGCCAAGCACGGCAGCGGCGAAGGCCTTCAATCCGATCAGCCCGATATTGACGTCGATCAGCACGACGGGCGCCAGCAGAATGCCCGCGACCGCTGCGACGCCTGCGGAAATCGCCCAGATCAGCGAGAAGATCCGCTTCACCGGAATACCCATGTAATAGGCGGCGAGCTGGTTCTGCGACACTGCCTGCATCGCGATACCGACGCGGGTGAAGCGGAAGAAGGCGTAAAGCGCCAGGCACAGGAGCGCGGTGCCGACGATGATCGAAATATTCACGTCGGCAATGACGATGTTGCCGATTCTTACGACGCCGTCAGTGAACGGCGTTTCGAAACCACGCGTCTCCGTGCCCCAGATCATCGAAGCGGCCGAACGGAATACGAAGCCCAGCCCGATCGTGAGCATGACAATGGCGAATTGCGGCTGGCCGATCACCCGTCGCAACACCAGCGCATCGAGCAGATAGCCGAAGATCGCCATGATGAGGACGGCGCCGGCGAAGGCGACCCAGTAGTTCGCGCCGGAGCCCGCAATCAGGCTCAACGCCACGAACGCGCCGAGCATCATCAGATCGCCCTGCGCGAAATTGACCATTTCGGTCGCTTTGTAGATGAGCACGAAGCCGAGCGCGATCAGGCCGTAGATGCAGCCCGCCGCCGCGCCATTGATCAATTGCTGCGCGAAATCACTCACGCGCGTCCTCCCCTGAAACCTGGCGATCTCCGCCGCCTTCTTTCCCGCGCGCCGGTATTTTCCGGTCTTTAGCGGGAGCGGCGGGATTGGTGCTTCCCGCCTGTGCCAAAACGCTACCGCGCGCGAAAAGATTCAGTCAAGCGCTTGCTTGAATTTCTCAACCCTCTCGCGTGCTGCAAATGCGAACGGTTTGAGAAGCTCGCGCGTTACATCTTGCTGCGGCCGCGAACAAACCGATATGTACGTAACGGAAACCGGCAGAAACACGGACATGAGCGCTCATCATCACCATCACGGCGACCGGTCACAGCAGAACGAACGCGCCCTCTGGCTCGCGCTGATTCCAACCGCCGCCTTCATGGTGCTCGAAGTCGCCGGCGGGATACTGACAAATTCGCTCGCGCTCCTTTCGGACGCGATGCACATGGCGACCGACGTGTTCGGCGTGGCAATGGCAATCGTTGCGATCCGGCTCGCGCGGCGTCCGCCCGACCTGCGGCGCACCTTCGGTTACGGACGGCTGGAAATTCTCGCGGCCATCGCGAACGCGGCACTGCTGTTCGGCGTCGGCTTCTACATTCTTTTCGAGGCGTATCAGCGGCTCGGCAATCCGCCGCAGATTCAATCCGCCGGAATGCTGGCGATTGCCGTCGCGGGACTCGCCGTCAACGGTTTCGCCATGTGGGCGCTGTCCTCCGGAAAAGAGGAAAGCCTAAACCTCAAAGGTGCCTATCTCGAAGTCTGGAGCGACTTCATCGGCTCACTCGGCGTCATCGCCGCCGCGCTCATCATCCGCTACACCGGCTGGTCGCTGGTCGACTCGATCGTCGCCGTGGCCATCGGCCTTTGGGTCATCCCCCGCACATGGATTCTGTTTCGCGAGGCGGCCAATATCCTTCTCGAAGGCGTGCCGCGGAATATCGATCTGGAAGAAGTGCTCACGGCGATGTCGGCAGTACGCGGCGTCACCGACATTCACGACCTGCACGTCTGGGCATTGACCGGCGGCCGCATCTGCCTGACCGCGCATGTCATCGCGGAAAGCCGTGCGGACGACTATGAAGCGCTGATTGCGGAACTGAACGCGTTGCTGGACGATCGCTTCGCGATCGGCCATGTCACGATTCAATATGAGCGCACGCCCTGCCCCGATGCCGCGGAAGGCCACCGGTTTCTCTGACAGCTATGGGGTTTCCGGCGGCTCCGCGACGCGCTCGCGCTGCAGGTAGCGCAAGCCCGCGAGACAGATCAGCGCCCAGGCCGCGCCGAAGCACCATCCTGCGAGCACGTCGGTCGGATAATGCACGCCGAGATAAACGCGGCTCAAGCCGACGAGAATGACGAGCGTCACCGCAACCCCGATAAAGTAGGCCTTGAAGGCAAACGAACGATGCGTTCCCGCGAGCAAGGCGCCGAGCGTCAGATAGACGACCGCGGAAAGTGCCGCATGCCCGCTCGGAAAGCTCAGACTTGCGACCTCCGTCAGATGCGTGATGATGTCCGGCCGCGCCCGGTCGAACACAAGTTTCAGCACGCTGTTGATGACGATGCCGGAGAGCGCGCTGAGTACGACGAAAAGCGCGGTTACTTTATCCCGCAGCAGCAGCAGGTAGCTTGCGACCACCAGCACGACGATGATCAGCACGGCGTGCCCGCCAAGCGCGGTGATGTCGCGCACGACGCCTTGCAGCCACACCGGCCCCACCGGACCGGAGGCATTGCGCATCGCCAGCAGCACTTCGCGGTCGAAGGCGGTCGCCTCGCCGCGCGCGATAAAGGCAATGATCGCGAAAAGCGCGAGAAAAGCGACGACGAGCGCGATTTCAAACTGTTTCAAGGACGGCTTTCTCACCCGGAAAAGCGGCTGTAATTGACCGCGAACCGGCATAAGGCACTCCGCGCGATTGCTCCAGTGCAGCGATATTGACAGGGCATGCGGTCCTCGCTGATCTGCGCAAACGCGGCAGGAATCGTACTTGGCAGATACCGAAAAAACGCAGAACTGGGAGCCGGCGCAACGCGGGCTCGCCATGCGATATTTCCTTCCGTTGCGCGAGGCGATCCTGCGCCCGATCGCGGCATTGCGGCTGCGCTATGCGCCACTCCTTCTGGTCTATTTCAGCTACGGCGCGCTTGGCCTGATCGATGTCAGCCGCGACCTCTGGGTCAAGGAAAGCCTGAGCCTTTCGCCGGCCGAACTTGCCGCGATCGGCGTCTGGCTCGCTCTGCCCTGGACGATCAAGATGGTGTTCGGGCAACTCGTCGACAGCGTGCCGCTGTTCGGCTCGCAGCGGCGCGTCTATCTCGCAGCCGGCGCCTTGCTGACGGCCTGCGGGCTGTTGACCCTCGCGGGTGCTGCCGGCGGGTGGCTCACGTTCCTGCCGCCGAGCGGGCTTTACGTTCTCGGCGCGGTTCTCGTCGTACTCGGCACGGTCGTGCAGGACGTCGTGGCCGACGCGATCTCC
Source organism: Pseudomonadota bacterium (assembly GCA_023417665.1). Lineage (GTDB taxonomy): Bacteria > Pseudomonadota > Alphaproteobacteria > Rhizobiales > Xanthobacteraceae. The sequence continues at coordinate 26,155 of JAEZFA010000315.1, forward strand.
ACCGAGGTCGTGAACCGCTCCGACGAAAGCGGGGCACCGCGCGACGAAGCGGAAGTCCGGGCCGAACTCGGCATGGTGCAGGTTCTGGGCCGGCTCGCGCTCTCCGCCGGCATTCTTGCCGTGGCAGGCCTTTCGGGTTGGCTTGCTTCGATCATGAGCCGCGAGCATGTGTTTCTGGTCGCACTCGTCGTACCGGCGCTTTCGCTGGTCGCGGCGTTCACCGCTTCGGAACGGCTTGCCGAGCGTCGCCCGGTCGACTGGCGCATTTTGATCGGCGGCATCGTGTTCGGCGCGAGCGTCGTCGCAATCGGACTGCTTCGGGTGCCTTACGGGCAGGAGATCATTTTCCTGATCTCGATGTGCGTCGTCTCGGTGATGCTGGTTCTGGTGACGCGCGACGTTGCGCCGGAGACGCGGCGCGCGATCTTCTTCTCCGCGCTGATCATCTTCGCGTTCCGGGCGACCCCCTCGGTCGGCGATGGCTACTTCTGGTGGACGCTCGACGTCCTGAAATTCGACGAGCGCTTTTACGGCGTGTTGCGGCAGACCGCGGCGATCATCTCGGTTGCGGTGCTGTGGCTATTTTCGAAGCAACTCACCGAATATTCGGTGCGCGCGGTCCTGTTCTGGCTGACGGTACTCGGCGCAATGCTTTCGCTGCCGAATATCGGCCTTTATTACGGCCTGCATGAATGGACCGACGCCAATTTCGGCTTCGGCGCGCGTTCGATCGCGCTGGTCGATGCCGCAACCGCCTCTCCCTTCGCGCAGCTGAGCATGGTGCCCCTGCTCGCGCTGATCGCCTATTATGCACCGAGCGGACGTCGCGCGACGTGGTTTGCACTGATGGCGTCGCTGATGAACCTCGCACTGGTCGCAGGGCAGCTGTTCACCAAGTACCTGAATCAGTATTTCGTGGTCGGCCGCGGAGACTATGGCGAGCTTGGTGCGCTGCTGATCTCGGTCGTCGTTGCGGGGCTGGTGATTCCACTCGTCGCCATTGCGTTCTTCGGCCGCCGCATCGCGCGCTGAGACGACGATCAGGAAAACCACTTCATTGCCTGATCGACCGCAACGAAACAGCCGACCGCGATGACCAGCGCGGCGAACAGCGACTTCAGAATCCGCTCGTTCTTGCCGAGATAAAGCGACGCGGAAAGCCCGAGGATCGCACCCATCGCGCCGCCGGCGATGAAGAAGCCGGCCACGCGCCAGTCGACCAGCCCGGAATAGGCGTAGCTCGCCGCGCTCGTCGCACCGAAAGCGGCGACCGAAACGAGCGAACTGCCGATCGCGTTCAGGATCGGCATTGCGGTGGCCGAGATCAGCCCGGGCACGATCAGAAAGCCGCCGCCGATCCCGAAGAATCCGGAGAGAAACCCGACCGCGAGCCCGTAGCCGGCGAGACGCGGCAATTGTTGCGCAAGCGTGTTCTCCGCGAGTGCAGTCTTTTCTCGCGAAGCTTTTCCCGGCAGCAGCATTTTGATGCCGACTGCGATCATCAGAAGACCGAACAGCCCCAGCAGGAATTTCCCCGGCACCGCCTTGCCCGCCAGCGAACCGGCAAAGGCACCGGCAACGCCGCTCGCCGCAAAGACGAGTGCATAGCGCCAGCGAACGGTTCTGGCCCGCGCATGCCCGGCGAGGCTCATCAGCGCGCTCGCCGCAACGGCCACGGCACTCGTTCCCACCGCGACATGCTGCGAGCCGACGCCGACCACGAAGTAGATGAGCGGCAGCGCCATGATCGAGCCACCGGCGCCGATCAGGCCGAGCACGCCGCCGACGGCGACACCGGACGCTACCGCGGCGAAATCCTGCAACAACGGCGCTAGCCTGCGTTGGACTGCGCCGCCTGCCTGTTCCACGGCATCAGGCGAAGCATCCGCGCCATGCCGCAGAAGCCGGATACACCGGCGAAGACGAGGCCGGCGCCCACGCCGCCCGCAAGCAGATAGAATGCGGGATGCACGAGATAACCAAGCACAACGCCGGCAACGACCAGACTGCCGGCCGCGATCTGCACCTGCCGCATCAGATCGATCGGCTGGCTGCGATCGACGATGGTCTGAAAGCCTGCCGCTTTCCAGCCGTTCACGCCGCCTTCGAGAATGTAGCTTTCGCCCTGCGTATGCGCGGCGAGATATTCAGCACTACCGCTCGTGCGCATGCCAGAACGGCAATGGAACACGACCGGTCCGCGGAAGCGCACGCCTTCTGCTTCCGCAGAAAGCGTCGAGAGCGGCACGCATTCCGCGCCCGGCAGGCGCTCGCGAAGGTGTTCATTGGGCTCGCGAATATCGACGAGCCTGGCTCCGGCTTTCAGCAAATCGGCCGCGCGTTGCGGCGTGACGGTTTCGATCATGTTCGTTTTCGTGATTCTGGTTATGGGCAGTAGATGGACTTCAGGGTCCCGAGCAGCGTGGCAAGGTTCGGGTCGCTGATCCGGTAGTAGACGTTGAGGCCTTCTTTTCGCGGCTGGATCAGCCCTTCCTCGCGCATCTTTGCGAGATGCTGCGAAAGCGCGGACTGGCCGAGATCCACCGCTTCCGCGATTTCTCCGACCGTGACCTCGCGATCCATCGCCAGCCGGCAAAGGATCAGCAACCGCTGCTCGTTCGCGAGCAGTTTCAGGAGCTGCGCAACCTCGCCTGCCTTTTCCTGCAGGGAGACAAGTTCTTTGCGGGCAAGACTCTTCATCGCGGTTCCGGCTTTCATATTATCTATTGCTAATTTAGCAAACTCTAATATATTGTCAAGAACAGATGAAATCCGAGGCCAGCATGAGCAATCTCCGCATCAAGACCTTTTTCGACGTACCGACCAACACGGCGAGCTACCTGTTCTGGGACGCCGAAACGAAAACGGCAGCGGCCGTCGATCCGGTACTCGACTTCGATCACAGGAGCGGCGAGGCCGCGGTGGATTCCGCCGACGAAATGCTGCGCTTTGCCGAGAGCGAGGGCCTGAAGATCGCATGGGTGCTCGAAACCCATGTCCATGCGGATCACCTCTCCGGCGCGCCCTATTTCAAGCTGAAAACCGGAGCGAAGATCGGCATCGGCGAACATATCCGCGAAGTGCAGAAGATTTTCCGCCCCGTGTTCAATGCGAGCGACGTGTCCGGCGACGGCCGCGAATTCGACCGGCTGTTCGGGGATGGCGAAACCTTCGCGCTCGGAAAACTTACGGTCGAAGTGATTCACACGCCAGGGCATACGCCCGCTTGCGTCGCCTACAAGGTCGAGGACGCGGTGTTCGTCGGCGATACCATGTTCATGCCCGACTACGGCACCGCCCGATGCGACTTTCCGGGCGGAGACGCCCGAACGCTGTATCGCTCGATCCATCGGCTCACCGCCCTGCCGGACGAGGCGCGGGTCTTCCTGTGCCACGACTACAAGGCGCCGCCGGGCCGCACCGAGTTCGCCTGGGAGACCACCATCGGCGCCCAGCGCACCGGCAACATCCATATCCGCGATGGCGTCACCGAAGACGAGTTCGTGGCCATGCGCACCCAGCGCGACGCCACCCTGTCCATGCCCAAGCTGATCCTGCCCTCGGTGCAGGTGAACATGAATGGCGGGCGCCCGCCCGAGCCTGAGGACAATGGGGTGCGCTACCTCAAGGTCCCGCTGAACGCGCTGTGAGGCGAGCTCTGCATGCTTGAGCCCCTCCCCTTCATCTGGCCGCTGGCCGGTGGCCTTTTGATCGGGGTCTCCGCGGGCCTCTATCTGCTGCTAAACGGCCGCGTGATGGGCGTTTCAGGCCTGACCGCCGCGGCGACGGGCCTGTCCAAAGGCGCGCCGCGCACTCTGGGCCTGCTTTTCATCGCCGGCCTGCTGGGCGGCGCGGCCCTGGCTTCGGCTCTGATCCGCCGACCCGAG
>JAEZFA010000334.1 GCA_023417665.1 Pseudomonadota bacterium
CGGCTCGGCGTAGGGTCATAACGTTACCTGCCACGATACGCCGCGGCCGGTCGACGCGGCGTCGGATGGTCGGTTAGTCCGGCCGAAACAACGGTGGAGGCGAACCCCGTCCGCCAGCGGGAAGTACGGCGATATCCGCGCCATCTGGCGCTCACTGCCGGTGCGCTGATGCTTGACGGGGATCAAAGGAGCGGTTCCCATCTGCAGCTAGACTGCCAAAATTGAAAGGGTGCCGAGCGATGAAGGGCTTTGTAGACAACATCGAAACACTGACAGAAGAGAACGAAAATTTCCGGCGGGTTCTGTACACAGGTAAGAACATGCAGCTTGTCCTGATGGCGCTACAGCCCGGTGAGGAAATCGGCGAGGAAGTCCATGGCGATCGTGACCAGTTCTTCCGCGTCGAGAATGGCAATGGCGAAATCGTTATCGATGGCGTTGCCAACAGGATCAAGGCCGACACGGCGATGATAGTACCCGCCGGTGCTCGTCACAATGTGAGGAATACAGGCAATAAAATGCTGCGCCTCTATACACTGTATGCCCCGCCAGAGCATCTTGATGGCACCATTCATTCTACCAAAGCGGACGCCGAAGTATTAGAGGAGCATTTCGACGGCAAGACTACGGAATAATGATTTGATACAGAGAAGGCTGGTTCGCAATGTACTCACGCATTTTAGTCCCGACTTGTTCCTCGTGACGAGCCCTTATTGGGTGGTACGGCTCGTTATCGGAGCGTTGTGTACTGCAACCTCGCGTCGAAGATGATGACCGACCTCTGCGGCAGCAGTGCGGATGTCATCCGATGCGTACTAGGTGCCAAGTGCGGGACCGCTATGCCGCAACCACCCCTGACCTGCATCCCAGAAACTGGACCGTTCAAAGTGAGGATTTTCTCATAATCTGGAGCTGCCCCGTTATGTGGTCCAGCTTCTATGCAACTTCTCGGGCTGTTTGAGTTTGTCGCGCGAACTCGTTCGGCGTCAAGTTGCCGAGCGAGGTATGGGGCCTGTCGTTGTTGTAGTGCTTTCTCCATTCTTCGATCCGATCGATGGCATCGCTCATCGACAAGAACCATGAGACGTCGAGGCACTCTGCACGCACGCGACCATTGCAGACCTCACAGAACGCGCTGTCCGTTGGCTTTCCCGGCCTTGAGAACTCGATCTCGATGCTATTGAGATAAGCCCATTGATCAAACATCCTTCCGGCAAACTCAGGGCCGTTGTCACAGCGAACAGTTTTTGGCTTGCCGCGCTCCTTTGCCAAACGGTCGAGAACCTCGACAACCTGGAAGGCCCTGAAGTTCACTCTCGGAACGATTGCCAGCGATTCTCGCGTGTGGCAGTCGACAACCGTCAAAATCCGGAACGGGCGACCGTCGAACAAAGCGTCCGCCATGAAGTCCATCGCCCAGCATTGGTTCGCGCCCGCAATCTCCAGGCGACCTGAACGATAACGCCAGGCTCGTTTGCGCTTCGGTGTTTTTGCCCTGATCGACAGCCCTTCTTCGCGATACAGCCGATAGGTTCGCTTGTGGTTTAAGCGGTAGCCTTCGCGAAGCAGCAGGACGTGAAGCCGCCGATAACCGTAGCGCACACGGCTGGCGGCCAGGTCCCTCAATCGAATACGAAGCTCAGCCTGCGGATCGCTGCGTGACTTGTAGCGCTGCGAGGATCGATGGAAGCCGGTTGCCTTGCAGGCCCGTCGTTCGCCGACGCGTAGACCGTCTGCAGATGGCGCACGATCTCGCGTCGGACGGCGGGCCTTACCATTTTTTTCGCAGGAAATCCTGCAGCATTGCCTTGTCGAGCGTCAGATCCGCCACGACCCGTTTCAGCTTGGCGTTCTCTTCTTCAAGTTGTTTCAGCCGACGGACCTCGGCCACGCCCATCCCAGCGTAGACCTTCTTCCACCGATAGAACGTTGGCTCTGACACGCCCATCTTGCGGCAGATCTCCTCAATCGTCGTGCCGCTCTCAGCCTGACGCAACGCAAAGGCAATCTGCTCTTCCGAAAACCGCTTCCGCTTCATGGCATCCTCCCTCCATGGGGTTCAGAATGCCCGAAAAATAGCCCTCAACATGGACCAGTTTGTAGGGTCAGGGTCACCCACGGAAGCCGGCTCACCCTGATTGCTTTGGATTGCGCCTGCGCCAGGGAAATATAGGGTGCTGCAACTGCACCAATCGCACCGCCAGCGGCGACCTTTAGGAATTGACGTCTTTTCATGGCTTTCCTCCCATTTGCTGGTATTCCGATCCGGATGCCCTTTCTGGGGTTCTTGCTCGCGGCCGATGCCTATAAAGTGCCGCTATCTGGATATGTTACCGGTAACATTGCAGCGACAAGGATCGGCGTCAAGTGAAACGGCAAGGGGTCGAAAACCCTGTAGGGATGCGGGAGGTCGCGCGCCGAGCCGGTGTGTCAACCATTACCGTTTCACGCGTGCTTTCGAACGCCGGAAACGTCTCCGCGCAGACGCGTGAGCGTGTGACGAAAGCAGTTGAAGAACTCGGCTACATTCCCAATCTCCTTGCGCGTAATTTTGGTTTGTCCCGGACACCGTTGGTTGGCGTCATCGTTCCCACGGTTGCGAACCTGATGTTCGCGGACAAAATCGAAGCACTCGCTGAAGAGCTCCGCCCGCATGGGCTGCAGCTCCTAGTAACGCACAGTGCATACTCGGTGGAAACGGAAGAGTTGCTGGTCGAAGCGCTTGTTGCGCAAAGGCCGTCCGGGATCGTTCTTACTGGTGTCACACACTCGCCGAAGACATACGAGCTTTTGCGGCGCACCGGTATTCCGACTGTTGAAACCTGGAATCTCACAGAGAATCCAATCGATATGGTCGTAGGATTTTCAAACGAGCTGGCCGCCGAAGCAATGGTCAATCATCTTGCGCAGCAAGGCTACCGGCACATTGGATTTGTTCATCCTCATCTGAATGCCAACGATCGTGCCGTGGATCGGCTTCGGGGCTATCGGAGGGCCATCAAAAAGCTTGGACTTCCCGTGAGGCCCGAATTGGAGCGAGCCTCCGACTTTGGCTTCGCAAGTGGAGCGGCGGCGCTGACTGATCTCGTGACGAATGTGAAACCCCTGGAGGCCATATTTTTCGGCAACGACGCGCTTGCAACGGGTGGACTGCTTGAATGCAGGCGGCGTAATATTAGAGTGCCGGAAGATTTGGGCATTGCAGGCTTCGATGACGTTGATCTAGCCGGACAACTTGACCCTGCGCTTACAACAGTCCGAGTGCCAATGAGGGAAATCGGTCGTCGGACCGGACAAGTGCTGCTGGATCGTATTCAAAATCCAACTGCGTCCGCAGAAATTATCGATCTAGGTTTTGAGATTGTAAGTAGACGGTCAACGAGAGTGCTTCCTCAATAAATAAGAGAGTGGCCAGCTTCATAGAGCAGGCCGCAATTTCACAGTTTGTGCTAAGCAATAACCTGGCGAATGCCTGTCGCCTCATCTCCGATCGAGGATTTCCAGCCGGGACGCGCTGTCCGGCGGTTTGTTGGTATAGATGTTGGTATGGCAGCATAAGCGAACTGAAAATGCACGTCAGTTCAATTGTTTATGCCCTTCATTCGATTCCGCCCCTAGCACCATTCCTTCTTCTCAATAATCGCTCGGAAGTGCCGCATGCGCGGCTTTTCTGTAGGGCCTCGCCGCGGAATGCCGTGCGTCAACGAGGGCGGCAGGCTGCGAGCTACACGGCGCAGTAGCGCTCCTGGATTTCCGGATTCGCTTGCAACGCCTGCGCGGTGTCTTCGTGGACGATCGCGCCCTGATCCATGACATAGGCGCGATCGGAAAAGGCGAGCGCCAGTTCCACGTTCTGCTCGACCAGCAGGATTGTCATGCCGGCTTTCTTCATGTTGCCGAACTGCTCGTACATTTCCTCCACGAGAATCGGCATGATGCCTTCCGATGGCTCATCGAGCAGGATCATCTTCGGTTCCGCCATCATGGCCCGCGCAATCGCCAGCATCTGCTGTTCGCCGCCGGAAAGTGTGCTGCCCTGTTGCCCGAGCCGCTGCTTGAGGCGCGGGAACGTTGCGGCAATCTGTTCGATCATCTGCCGCTCTCTGGAGGCCGTCTTCGCCGCAATGATGCCGAGGCGCAGATTTTCCTCGACCGTTAGCCCCGGCACGATGCGGCGTTCTTCGGGCACGTAAGCAAGCCCGAGATGAAAGCGGTCATGCGCGGGCCGCTCCAGCAACGACACGCCGTCAAAATCGACCTGGCCCGAGCGCTTTGACACCAGTCCCATGATTGTCTTCAGGGTCGTGGTCTTGCCGGCGCCATTTCGTCCGATCAGGGTGACGATCTCGCCGCGTTTCACTTCCAGCGCAACGCCCTGAAGAATGTGGCTGTGGCGATACCAGGCTTGCAGCTCGGAAACCTTCAACATCACGCCGTCCTCGCGATCTTGTTGAGACCCTGGCCGAGATAGACGCGCTTTACCTGATCGTTCGACTTGATCTCTTCCGGGTTTCCCTCGGCAAGCAGTTCGCCGTGATGAAGTACGATTACGCGCTGCGCCAGACCCATCACGAGCTTCATCTTGTGTTCGACCAGGATGACCGTGCGCTCGGCGGCAAGCCTGGCAATCAGCGTCATCATATCTTTGGTTTCTTCCGGGCTCATTCCGGCGGTAGGCTCGTCGAGGAGCAGAAGCTTCGGGTCGGAGGCGAGCGCCATTGCGACCTCAAGACTGCGCTGCTCGCCATGCGCCAGTTCGCGCGCGCGGTTCAGCCGTCGATGACCGAGGCCGACGAGCTTCAGAAGCGCGTTCGCGGTGTCATAGGTCTCCGGATAGGCCTCACGCGATTTGAACAGTTGAAACGGGATTGTTCTGGCCTGCACCGCGATACGTACGTTTTCTTCCGTCGTTAGTTCCGGAAAAACGCTCGTGATCTGAAAGGATTTTGCGATCCCCATATGCGCATATTGGTGCGGCGCCGCGCCGGTAAGGTCGCGACCTTCGAAATGAACCGAACCGGCAGTCGGGAAAAGCGCGCCGGAAATTACATTGAAGAACGTGCTTTTGCCCGCACCATTGGGGCCGATAACGGCGGTCAGCTGCCCTCGCGGGAAAGAAACCGATACGTCTTTGAGCGCCGTGAAGCCGCCGAATGTTTTCGATAGCGAGCGGGTCTCGAGAATCGCATTGCTCATTTGCGTTCCATCCATTCGAGGATCGAGCCCCAGATTCCGCGCGGAAAGAACAGAACGAAGATGATGAAGATGACCCCGACGAAGAGTTGCCAATGGGTGGTCATGTTGGACAGCACGTCCTGGATGAGCAGGAACGCCGCGGCTCCGACGAACGGGCCGAAGAAGGAGCCCATGCCGCCAAGCAGCGCCATCATCACGACCTGACCCGATGTCGTGTAATGCAGCGTTTCGATCGGCACAATCGAGAGGTGTATCGCATTCAGCGCGCCCGCCAGGCCGCAGATCGCGCCCGATAGCACGAAAGCCACGAACTTGGTGCGGGCAACGTCATATCCGCAGGCGCGCGCGCGGCCCTCGTTCTCGCGGATCGCCTCAAGCGCCGCACCGAACGGCGAGTTGAGAATGCGCGAGAACAGCCATATCGCGACGCCGACGAAACAAAGAATAACGTAGTATTTCGTGATCGGGCGGATGAAGGAAACCGGATAGCCGAACACCGAGATGGTTTGCAGGTTGATGCCGCGCAGCCCGTTTTCGCCGCCGGTGAGCCCCTGCAATTGATAGAAGAGATAATAAACGCACATCGAAAGCGCGAGCGTCACCATCGCGAAGTAGATGCCGCGGGTGCGGATGGCGAGGAAGCCTATCACGACCGCGAACAGCGTCGCGAGCACCACTCCTGCAAGGATAGCGGCGAACCAGCCAAAGCCATAATGCACGATGGCGATGCCGCAGCCGTAGGCGCCGGCCCCGAGAAACGCCGCATGCCCGAACGAGAGCAGGCCGGTGTAGCCGAAGATAAGATTGAAGCCGAGTGCGAACAGGCCGAAGATGAGAATATTGACGGCCAGCGCCTCGTAAGGCGCGATCCAGGGGAAGATCGCGAGAAAGAGCAGCGTCAGCACGACGCGATGATCGCTCGCGAAGCCGAGCCAGCCGGAACGGCGGTTTTGTGCGGGGAAGGTATCGGTTGCCATGGCGCACTTATCCGAGCGCACCCTCGCGGCCGAGCAGGCCGCGTGGACGAACGAGCAATACAAGCGCCATCAGGATGAAGATGGAGACCTTGGCCATGTCGGGCGCAAACAGCGATGTCATCGCGACCACGATGCCGACAAGCAGCCCGGCAATGACCGCGCCGATCAGAGAGCCCATGCCGCCCACAACGGTAACGACGAACGCTTCGGCCAGCACCGGAATTCCCATTTCCGGCGTCAGTCCCTGAAGCGGAGCGGCGAGAACGCCCGATAAGCCGGCAATGCCGGTGCCGATGCCGAAGACGAACAGCCAGACGCGTGAAATATCGATACCCAGCACGCGGACGATCTCGGGGTCACGCGCGCCGGAACGAATGATGAGCCCGTACTTCGTGCGCTCGATGAAATACCAGAGCCCGATCACGATCGCCGCCGTAAAGGCGATCAGGAACAGCCGGTAGAGCGGGAAGTATCCGATTCCGATATTCACCGCGCCACGCAGCTCCGGTGGCGTCGGTAAACGAAATCCCGTGAGCCCGAAAAGGATACGGATGGTTTCGACGAGAACGAATGAAAGTCCGAAGGTCAGCAATAGTGGATAGTCGATGCCGCGGCCATAAAGCGGGCGCACCAGCACGCGCTCGACGACCAAGCCGATGCCGCCGACCACCAGCGGCGTGATGACGAGTGACACCCAGAAGTTTCCGGTCAAGCCGAACATGAAGAAGCCAACATAGGCGCCGACCATGAAGAAGGCGCCATGCGCAAAATTCACGACGTTCAGCATGCCGAAGATCAGGGAAAGGCCGATCGCAAGCAAGGCATAGATCGCGCCAAGCGCGATGCCGGTAACGACTTGCAGCGCAAAAAGGTCGAATGTGACGGTGCCGAGCATCGCGGTTACTTCTCACAGAGAATGCACAACTGCCGGCTCCGGGAGGTTGGAGCCGGCAACTGGCACGGGAATGCGTCTAGCTCTTGTGACCGAGCTCGGCGCAGGTGCGGAGGTTCTTCTCGTCGGGCTTTTCGATCGACACGATCGAGAAGACGTCGTTCTTGTCTTTCTGATCTTTGTGCTTCGACTCGATGATAATCGTCGACTGCACAGACTGATGATCGCAGGCGCGATAATACTGTTCGCCCTTGTACCAGTCGTATTTCAGCGCCCGCATCGCGGCGATCACTTTTTCGGTTTCGACAGATTTCGCGGACTTCACCGATTCGAGCACGGAGCGAACGCCGGCATAGCCCAGCGCGCCGTAATCCGACGGCACCGCGCCGTTATTGGCCTTGCGGAATTTGTCGTTGAACGCCTTGGCGGACGGAACATTGTCTTCCAGCCGCCAGTAATAGGACGTGCCGCCCACAACGCCTTCGAACGGCTCGCCGCCGGCCTGGCGCGCGGTGTAGAGAAGCACAGGCGCTACGAGTTTGGTCTTGTTCTTCAATCCGAACTCGGTGGCCTGCGTGATCGAGACCACCTGGTCACGGCCGAAGTTGCAGAGACAGAGCACGTCCGGCGCCAGCGCCTGAATGCGCGGCAGGAAGGCCGAGTAGTCGCTGGCGCCGATCGGATGGCGCAGGTCGGCCAGCGTCTCGATGCCGAAGGCTTTGCCCGCGGTCTGGAAACCGCGCACCATTTCATGGCCGTACGCGTAGTCGGCGGTGAGGAAGACTACGCGCTTACCGAATTTCGGAAACACATAGCGGCCGACCGCGCCGGCGGTCATGTGGGGGTTCAGCGCTTCGTGGAAGGTAAACTTCGACCAGTCTTTTGCCTCGTTGATAGCGTCGGACTGACTGATCGAGTTAAAGATGACGCCGCGCTCTTTGGCGACGTTGTTGATCGAGAGCTGGACCGCCGCCGAGAGCGAGCCGACAATGAAATTGACCTTGTCTTTCTCGATCAGCTCGAGCGTGCGCGTCGCCGCTTCGCCCGGGTTCAGTTTATCGTCGCGGACGAGCAGTTCGGCCTTCTGGCCGTTGAAACCGCCGGCGTCGTTGAAATCCTTGATGGCGATCTGCGCGGCGCGAACCTGATCGTTCGCTTCGGCGCCGAACGGCCCGGTGAGCGGAACCGGGAATCCGATCTTGATCGTGCTTGTCTGCGCGCGTGCGATTGAGAACAGGCTCGGCGTGAAGGCGGCAATTGCACCTGCGGCCGCAGCCCCTTTCAATACGCGACGGCGATTTGTTTCCCTTCTTGAAGTCATGGTGTCCTCCCTGGATCGTTTTATTTCTTTGGTTGGCTTTGGCGTAATCGACTTGTCAGGCACTTACACTTTACGAAGAGCTTTCAGGATTTCCTCTGGTGTCACGGGTTGCGATGCGACGAAGGCGTCGAACGGGCGCAAGGCATCGTTGATCGCGTTGACGACGGCCGCGGGTGCTCCGGCGGTGCCGGCCTCGCCAGCGCCTTTCGCGCCGAGCTCGGAAGTATTCGTCGGCGAGACGACGTGCTGGACGTCGATGTCCGGCATCTCGGATGCCATCGGCACCAGATAGTCGGCCATTGTGGCGTTGAGCATCTGGCCGGTGGCGTCGTAACGGCACTCTTCATAGAGCGCGGCGCCAATGCCCTGCACGATGCCACCGCGAACCTGCTCGTCCACGAGCTGCGGATTGAGCACCGTGCCGCAATCCTCGACGCACCAGTGCTTCAACAGCTTCACGAAGCCCGTTTCGATATCGACTTCGAGATAGGAGGCCTGAATGCCGTTGGTGAAGGCGAACGGATAGTCTTTCGGTACATAGTGCCGCGTGACGACGAATTCGGGTTTCAGATCGTTCGGCAAGGTATCCGGCCGGAAATAGGCGACGCGGCCCAGCTCCGCGAGGGGCATGCGCTCGTTGCCGGTCGCCCGGTCGACGATCTTGCCTTCGCGAATGTCGAGCGTGTCGGGTTTCGACTGAAGAATGACGCCCGCAACTTCAAGAATGTTCTCGCGCAGCGCCTTGCCGGACTGCCACGCGGCTTCGCCACCGATTCCGGCGGCGCGGCATGCCCAGGTACCGCCGCCATAAGGCGTTGTATCGGTATCGCCGGTCACGACCCGCACATCGGAGAGCGGCACGCCGACGGAGGTCGCTACCACCTGCGCAATGATGGCTTCCGTACCCTGTCCTTGTTCGGTGACGCCGATCGAGGCGACAACGCCGCCCTGCGGGTTAAGCCGCAGCGTGCAGCCATCCTGCGCGGAAATGCGTGCGCCACCGACACCGTAGAATGCCGCCGACGGGTTGGTGATTTCTATGAACGCGGCAATCCCGATACCGCGATGGACACCTTTTTTGCGCAGCTCCGCCTGCTCCTGGCGCAGCGCATCGTAATTCATCATCTGCAAGAGCTTCTGCAGCGACTGTTCGTGCGAAAGTTTCTCGAACTTGAGCCCGGATGCGGCAACCGATGGATGCGCCGCGTCCGGAATGACGTTCCGCTTCCTGATTTCCGCCGGATCCATCTTGATCGCCGCGGCAGCGAGATCGATCAGGCCCTCGGTGACCATTACTGCAATCGGATGGCCGACGGCCCGGTACTGGCACATCGGGACTTTGTTCTGAAACACCACGCGCGCCCGCGCGCGATAGTTCTTGTGTTTGTAGGGGCCGCCAACCAGATTCACGACCTGATTGGCTTCGACCGCGCTGGTGCGCGGATAAACGGAATAAGGCCCGATTCCGGTGAGGTCGTCGATCTCGAACCCGAGAATCTCGCCGTCTGCGGAGACTGCGAGCCGCCCTTTGACGCGATGGTCGCGGGCATGAATATCGGAAACGAAAGACTCCATGCGATCGGCGATGAATTTCACCGGACGTTTCAATATTTTCGAGATCGCGACCGTCGCCATCTCGTCGGGATAGATGTGTACCTTGATGCCGAAAGATCCGCCGACGTCCTTGCAGATCACGCGTACACTCGCTTCCGGAAGATTCAGATGTTTGCACACGATGTCCTGCATCATGTGCGGGGCCTGGAACGAGTGATAGACCGTCATCTTTTCTTCGCCTTCGTTCCAGTCGGCAAGAATGGAGCGAGGCTCGAGCGTCACGCCGGTGTGCCGGCCGATGTTGAAGGTTCGTTCGACGACTGCCGCAGCGCCGGCAAGGGCCTTGTCGACTTCGCCGACATCGAGCGTGCGTTCGAAAGCGAGATTGTCGTCGAGTTCGGGATGGATGACGGGGGTCGACGCATCGAGCGCCGTCTCCATGTCAACCACGACCGGCAAGGCTTCAAGGTCGGCTTCGATCAGGCCGACGGCATCTTCGGCCTGCGCCCGCGTTTCAGCGACGATCGCGACGATCGCTTCGCCGGTCCAGCACGCCCGCTCAAGTGGCAGGGGATATTGCTCGGCTGATTTCAGCCCCTTGAAATGACTGAGCACCGCAACCCACGGCGAGCAAACCTTCGCGAGGTCTTCGCCCGTGAACACCGCGATCACGCCGGGGGCGGCCTTCGCCGCCGCCAGATCGAAGCCGCGGATTTTTGCGTGCGCGTAGGACGAGCGAAGAAATGCAACATGGGCGAGGCGCGGCAGACGCACATCGTCGACATAAGTGCCGCGGCCCTGCACGAGCCTTTTGGCATTCGGGCGCGGCACCGAGCGGCCGATATAGCTGTTCGGACGATCGAGAAAGGTAAGCTTGCTGTCGGGTGCGTTCATTGTCAGCGCGTCCCGTCTTGGCGCGCCTTCGCGACATTCTCGATCGCGTCGACAATGGCGTGATAGCCGGTGCAGCGGCAATAATTGCCGGAAATGGCGTCGCGGATTTCCACGCGCGACGGTGCGGGATTTTGTGCAAGGAGTTCCGCGGCGGTCGTCAGCATTCCCGGCGTGCAGAAGCCGCATTGCAGCGCGTTGCGGGCGACAAACGCATCCTGCAGGTCGGCAATCGCGCCCTTATCGGTCAAGCCTTCGATGGTTTCGATATTCGCGCCGTTGGCCTGAACCGCTAGCAGCAGGCAGCCGCGAATGCCCTTACCGTTCACGAGGATCGTGCAGGCGCCGCATACGCCGTGTTCGCAACCGATGTGGGAGCCGGTAAGGCCGAGATCCTCACGCAGAAAGTCGATCAGGTGCGTGCGCGCCAGTACGGTCCGGGTTACGCGCTCGCCGTTTACGGTGAGCGTGATGGACTGGGTTGCGGTTGCCGCGGGCACGCTCATTGCCGTTACGATGCTCCCATCTTTTCGAGCACGCGTTTGAGGAGCACACGCGCAAAATGCATTTTGGTTCGCTCGGAATGGTTGGCGTCAGGCGCGGGTGATAAGTCCTCGTCCAACGCTTGCTGCGCGTCTTCGAGGCTGCCGCTGGAAACAAGAGTTTCGGCGGCATTTTTCGCGAGGATCGCGTGATCACCCGCGCTGAAATAGGCAAGCCGCAGCGATTTCCATTTGTCGCCGGCTCTCGCGCCTTGCGCGGCGAGGCCTACGATCGCGTAATCCCCCTGACGGCGGACCAGTTCGTCGAAGCCGAACACGGCGCCGCTCGCCGGAATCGGAATTTCGACGGCGATGAGTACGTCGGTGCGCTCGAGTGCGGTTTCGAACAGTCCTCTGAAGTACTGGTCGATGGGAATTCGCCGCTCGCCACTTTTTCCGGCCGCGACGATAGTGGCGTTAAGGGCAAGACAGCAGGCTGGAAGCTCGGTCGCGGGATCGGAAAGGGCGAGCGAGCCGCCGATCGTGCCGCGATTGCGGATCGCCATATGCGCGATGTGAGGTACCGCCGTTGCGATAAGCGGCAGGTGTTTGGCGATGACCGGAGACGCGCCCAGCTCGGCATGACGGGTCAGCGCGCCGATCCGCACAGCGCCGTTCGATTCCGTGATCGATTGCAGGTTTTCGAGGTCGTTGATGTCGATCAGCAGGGAAGGGCTCGACAAACGCATGTTCAAACCCGTGATCAGGCTCTGG
This sequence comes from Pseudomonadota bacterium, assembly GCA_023417665.1. Classification (GTDB taxonomy): domain Bacteria; phylum Pseudomonadota; class Alphaproteobacteria; order Rhizobiales; family Xanthobacteraceae. Next base: position 12,088 of record JAEZFA010000334.1, read on the forward strand.
CCGCCCGCGAGCAGTTTTGCGTCTTCGTAGCGGTCCAGCCAGTCGATTGCTTCTGGCAAGGAACCGGGCTTGACGTAGGCCACATCTGGCGCTTTCACGTCATCCTCCCAAGGCCGCGGTTTACATCCGCTGCCGCTTATTTATCCTTTGATAACTAGATCGCGTTGATCGCGATCTGTCAACGACGGTTGCAAATGTCCAAGAAAGCCAAGCCTAGAAACGGCCAGGCGCGCCGCCTGAGTCCGGCCGACCGCAAGAGCAAGATCGTCGAGGGTGCGATCCGGTTCTTCGCCGAAAAGGGGATCGACGGACAGACGAGGGAGCTCGCGAAACAGTTGGGAATTACGCAGCCGCTGCTCTATCGCTACTTTCCGAGCAAGGAAGACCTGATCGAGCAGGTATATGAAGACCTCTATCTGAAGCGCTGGAAACCCGAGTGGGAATATCTGATCGCGGACCGCTCGTTATCGATCGGCGAGCGCTTCCGCCGCTTCGAGAAGGACTATCAGAAGACGATCCTGACCTATGACTGGCTACGCATATTTTTCTCTGCGGGCCTGAACGGTTTTCCATTACCTAGCCGATATCTCGGCCGGGTACGCGAGCGGATTTTCGGCCCTGCACTCGCGGAATTCCGCCGTGAGTACGGCTATCCTTCGCCCAAAGAGCTGCCGCTGTCCGAGGGCGAATACGAACTTCTCTACGGAATTCACGGTGCGCTCGTTTATGTCGGCGTGCGCCGTCACATCTACAATATGAAAGCGGACAGCGATCAGGACGATGTTTTCGACGTCGTGCTTGATAACTTCCTGATAGGACTGCCGCCATTAATGCGGCGCCTCGTGGACGCACAGGCCGCGAAGCAAAAGGCTCCGCTCAAGACGGCGCGCAAACCAATGAGCCGGCGCAAAAAGCGATAGTTGATCGGGCGCGCAATTCCGGAATCCCGCATGCGTGGATGCGGGCCTAGCGTTCGCCCGTTATTTATCGCAGGATAATCCAAACAAATAATCGGGAGGGTTCCATGCTTCAGTTTCTCTCGCACTACAACGTGCGTACGCGGAAAACGACCGAAACCCGCGACTTCTACGTAAACGTGCTGGGTCTGCGCGAAGGACCACGTCCGCAGTTTCCGTTTCCCGGGCATTGGATGTATTGCGGCGAGGCCGACGTGTTGCATATTGCCGGCATCGTCGATGGCGATCCGGGTCTGCAGCAGTATCTCGGGGATCGCGGCGGCGAGGCAGAACTGACCGGAGGCGGAGCGATCGACCATGTCGCCTTTACCGCCAAAGATGCCGTCGTAATGGCAAAGCACTTCGTCGCGCAGAACATTCCTGCACGCCATCGTCGCGTGCCCAACATGGATCTTTACCAGATCTTCCTCGAAGACCCGAACGGCATCACGATCGAGTTGAATTTTCCCGGCGAGAATCCGCCGGCGGACATTCCGGGCGCGTGACGCCAGAGCATCGCGATGTCCACGGCAGCAAGGCGCGCGATCGTCATCGGCGGATCGCTTGCGGGCTTGTTCGCCGGCCTGTTTCTGCGGCGGGTTGGCTGGGACGTAACGGTCCACGAA
>JAEZFA010000064.1 GCA_023417665.1 Pseudomonadota bacterium
GCGCCGAGATTTCCGCGCGGGTGATGGAAAAGCCCTTCGATTATCTGGACGCGCCGGTGATGCGTATTTCCGGCAAGGACGTGCCGATGCCGTATGCCCCCAATCTCGAAAAGCTGGCATTGCCGTCGGTCGATGAGATCATCGAAGCGGCCAAGTCCGTGACATATCGCTGATCGGAGTTAAGCCATATGCCGATCGATATTCTCATGCCCGCGCTGTCTCCGACCATGGAGAAGGGCAATCTTGCCAAATGGCTGAAGAAAGAGGGCGACGCCGTTAAATCCGGTGACGTCATCGCCGAGATCGAAACCGACAAGGCGACGATGGAAGTCGAAGCCGTGGACGAGGGGACGCTGGCAAAGATCGTTGTCCCTGAAGGCACCGCCGACGTGCCGGTCAATCAGGTGATCGCAGTACTTGCTGAGGAAGGCGATGACGCAAGCGCGGCGGCGAAGGCAGCGACCAACGCGCCGAAGCCGCAAAGCAAGGCCCCATCCTCCGAGACGCCCGCTGCGCGGGCTCCTCAGGATGAGGCAGGCAAAAAACCTCGTCCTGAGGAGGGCGCGGAAGCGCCCGTCTCGAAGGAAGAGCAGCACAAGCCCGACGGTAGCGGGGCCCGCGTTTTCTCCTCGCCGCTTGCGCGGCGGCTCGCGAAAGACGCGGGGATCGACCTGTCGCGTGTCACCGGTACGGGGCCGCGCGGGCGCATCATTGCGCGCGACGTCGAGGCGGCGCGTTCGGGGGGCACGGCGCAGATGAAGGGGGCCGCGGCACCCGCAAGCGGCGGCGCGCTTCCGGCCGTTTCCGTTCCGGGCGACGAGCAGATCCGCGCGCTCTACGAGGAAGGCAGCTACGAGAGCATTGCGCATGACTCGATGCGCAAGACGATTGCGCGGCGGCTCCTGGAATCCAAGCTCACCATCCCGCATTTCTACCTGACCGCGGATGTCGATATCGGCTCGCTCCTGCGTATCCGCGAGGAGATCAACGAGTCCGCGCCGAAGGACAAGGAAGGCAAGCCCGCCTTCAAGCTTTCGGTCAATGACTTCGTCATCAAGGCCATGGCGGTCGCACTCCAGAAAATCCCGGATGCCAACGTCACCTGGACGGAGTCTGCGATGCTCAAGCACCGCCATTCGGATATCGGTGTCGCCGTCGCAATTCCGGGCGGGCTCGTGACGCCGGTGATCCGGCAGGCCGAAACCAAGTCACTGTCCGCGATCTCGAACGAGATGAAAGACTTTGCGGCGCGCGCGAAGGCGAAGAAGCTCAAGCCGAACGAGTTTCAGGGCGGCACCACCGCGATCTCCAACCTCGGCATGTATGGGGTGAAGGATTTCGCGGCCGTCATCAACCCGCCGCATGCGACGATCCTTGCGGTCGGCGCGGGCGAGAAGCGGGCCGTGGTTCGCAACGGCGAAATCGCGATCGCCGACCTGATGACGGTAACGCTGTCCTGCGATCACCGGGCCGTCGACGGTGCTCTCGGCGCGCAGCTGCTCGCGGCCTTCCGGGAAATCGCCGAGAAACCGCTTTCGATGCTGGCGTGATATAGCTCCGGGACTCGGAAACGGGGTCCTGGATCATGTCGGAAGCCGAAAAGACCGCTCGCGGCCGGAATACCGCTACTATTTTCGCCTATGTCTCGTTCTTCGTCGCGGCACTTTCGCTCGTGACGTCGATGTATCAGGGGTACCTGAACACCCGCTTCGTCGAGCTGGTTCAAACGAGCGTCGCGCGTGGCGAGACGGCGCGGATCTGCAAGGACCTGATCGACGTCTATTTCCAGATCAAGTACCGCACCGGCGCGCTTGCGTCTGCGCTGGAGCGCGACAAGAACCCGAACGCTGCGGCGGTGCTGGCGGCATCGTCGGAGGCGCAGCGGACGGTGAGCCAGTTCGCGGCCTACGGAACCTATCTCGCCAATTTTCAGGGCGAGGAGAAGCGGCAGCAATATACCGCACTGTCCGGCGAACTCGTGCGCGTCGTCGATCTCGCGCACAAGACGCCGACCGGCGACGCCTCGAAGCTGTTCGGCAAAGCCGATGAACTGTTCGAGGCGATGAACGCCGATTGCGTGCGCAGCGCGACGGCGCGGTTCTAGGTCTTCGCCGCCACCTCGGGGCTGCGCTTTCGTTCGACCCATTGCACCCCGAGGACGAAAACGGCGATGCAGAAGCCGGTAATATCCGTCCAGAGATAGGGTGCGACGAGCAGCAGGCCGCCGCCACAGAGCAATGTCCGCTGCCACAAGCTCGCACGGGACAGGTAGTAGCCGTGCAGGCCGCCGGCGAGCATTGAAATGCCGATCACCGCAAGCACGAAGCGCCAGATGATCCAGGCCCAGCTGTCATGGATCATCAGGAGCGCAGGCTCATAGACAAACATGAAGGGGACGATGAAGCCGGCCGCGCCGACCTTGACCGCCGCGAGGCCGCTCTTCCACAAATCGGCTTTGGCGATGCCTGCGGCCGCGAACACCGCGAGCGCCACCGGCGGGGTGATCGCGGACAGCACGGCGAAGTAGAGCGCAAACATATGCGCCGCTTCGACCTGCACACCGAGTTTCACGATTGCAGGGATCAGAAGCGCGGTCAGGATGATATAGGCCGGCGTGGTGGGCATGCCCATGCCCAGCACGATCGCCGCAACCATCGTCGCCATCAGCGCAAGCAGCAGGTAATTTTCCGACAAGCTGACGACATACTGGGTGAAGTCGATTCCAAGTCCGGTCAGGTTGACGACGCCGATCACGATACCTGCACAGGCGCAGGCCATGGCCACGCCCAGCGCATTCTTCGCGCCATCGACGAAGGCATCGATGATCATCATCGGCTGGAACGGAAGCAACACAATCCGATGGCTGACCGAGCGATGCCACAGAATGATGAGCACCGCGAAGATCGCCGCTTCGATGATCGGGTGGAACGGCGTGTAAGACGGCAGGCCGCCGAGCAGGTTCGTAATCAGCTCCCAGAACGAATCCGTGAACCGGTTCTTGAGGAACGGGATCGAGGGCACAAGCGCGATCACCGGCGGTGCGATCACCGACAGCACTTTCAGGATAGGATAGGCGAGCAGCGCCTTCGGCCCCCACCACGCCATCGGGAAGCAGGCGAGCGTGCCGGCAAGTGCCGCAAGCGGCGCGCTGTAGCCGGAATACATCACGATCAGGATGATGAGCACCGGCACGAACAGATGCCCGCGTTCCACGAACACGAGCGGCAGGCGCGGCAATTCGGAGCGCGGCACGCCGAAGATGCGGTTGCGCTTGGCCTCGAAGTGGACCGCGCTGAAGCAGGCGACGTAATAAAGGATCGCCGGGATGAGCGCCCAGATGATGACCTGGCCGTAACCGACCTGCAGGTTCTGCGCGAGCAGAAACGCGGCGGCACCCATGATCGGCGGCATGATCTGGCCGCCCGTGGAAGCGGTCGCTTCGACGCCGGCCGCAAAGTGCGGCGGAAAGCCGGTGCGCTTCATCAGCGGAATCGAGATCGGGCCGTCCACCATCACGTTGGCGACGGCGCTGCCGGAGATCGTCCCGAACAGGCTGGAGCTGACCACCGAAACCTTGCCGGGGCCGCCGGCTGTATGGCCGGTCAGCGACATGGCGAAATCCATGAACAACTGGCCCGTGCCGGTTCGTTCCATGAAACTTCCGAACAGGACGAAGATCAGCACGTAGGTCGCCGATACCGAGATCGGGATGCCGAAGATGCCTTCGGTGCCGAGGTATACC
>JAEZFA010000073.1 GCA_023417665.1 Pseudomonadota bacterium
GGCATAGACGATGGTCGGTCCGCAGAAGTTGAAGCCGCGGTTTTTGAGTTCTTTGGACATGGCCTGCGAGACGGGAGTCTCCGCCTTGATGCCCTTGCGCGACGCGATGCGGTTGATCTTCGGCTTGCCGTCGACAAAGTCCCACAGCAGCTTCGAGAAGCCCGGCCCCTTGTCCTGGATTTCGAGCCACGCCCGCGCCGATTGCCGCGCGCCCCAGATCTTCGCCTTGTTGCGCACGATGCCCTCGTCCCGCATCAGGGCATTGAGCTTCTTCTCGTCGTAACGCGCGATCTTCTGCGGATTGAAGTTGTCGAAGGCTTTGCGGAAGTTGTCGCGCTTGCGCAAAATCGTGATCCAGGAAAGCCCGGCCTGAAAACCGTCGAGGATCAGCTTCTCGAACAGCGCACGGTCGTCGTATTCCGGCACGCCCCATTCGGTGTCGTGATAATGCACATACAGGGGGTCTTCGCCGCACCAGAAACAGCGCTTCCTGCCGTCGGCATGAATGATTCTTTTCATGTGCCGATTATGCGCCGAAACCCGGCTCGCCGGGAAACGCGAAACGCGCCCAGCCCGGTTTCTGCAACGAAATTTCGATGCCGCCCGCGGTGATCTTCTCGCCTTTCGCGAGCGCGTCATGCACGCGGTCGAGCCGGATTTTGGCAAGACCCCGGCCGTTCGCGCCCGAGCCCATGTGGCCGGCGGGCTTGTCGCCGGCTTTCACCTCGACGCCCGGGAACGGCGCGGTCACGAACGTCACCGGCACGATGCGCGTGCGCGGCGTGGTCTTGCGCTCCATGCGCGAAACCACTTCCTGCCCGATGAAGCAGCCTTTGTTGAAATCGATGCCGTTGAGCTGATCCATGACGGCTTCGTGCGGGAAGATGTCCGAATAAACGTAATCCTTGCCGCCTTCGGGGATGCCAAGCGCGATGCGCTTGTCGTGGTACGACTCGGCACTCACGACCGTGAAGCCCGCGGCCTCGAGATCGGCCTTCGCCGTTGCCGCCGGAAGCACGATGCGCTGGCCGAGTTCGGGATGGCGCGGATCGTCATGCACCACGCCGAGTTCGGCGGTGGCTTTTCCGTCCAGCACCGCGGCGACGGCGAGATCCGGCCGGGGCTCGATCGCGACGGCGGCGCGCAGCTTGTAGAAGCCGAGTTTCTTCGCGACATCCTCGACGAGCGCCCTTGGCGCATCGAGCAGGAAGCCGCCGCCGTCTTCCTCGCTGACGCCGATCACGAAGAAGTCCGCGACGATCTTGCCCTGCGGGGTCAGGAGCGCGGCAAAGCGCGACTGGTCGGGCCCCAGCGAATCGACATCGTTCGTGATGACGTTCTCCAGGAACTTCCGCGCATCGCCGCCGGTTATGCGCAGGATCGACCGCTCGTCGAGAATAGCAACCTGCATGGTGCCGCCCTGGTTCTGATTTCGGTTGATGCAGCTAGGAAGGCTGCTTGCAAAGAATTCCACCGACAAGTAATGCCGCTGTAAGAGACCGGCAAGGCCGGTCATTTGCGCGGGGCCGGATGGCCGAAACCTACGATCTTCTTCTCGCAGGCGCTACCGTCGTCAATCATGACGGCGCGGTCGTGCGCGATATCGGCGTGCGCGACGGCAAGATCGTCGCGCTCGGCACGATTCCCTCCGGCAGCGCCCGCGAAGTCTGGCGCTGCGACGGGCTGCATATCCTGCCCGGCGTGATGGACACCCAGGTTCATTTCCGCGAGCCGGGCCTGACCCACAAGGAAGACCTGGAAAGCGGCTCGCGCTCGGCGGTGATGGGCGGCGTCACGGCGGTTTTCGAAATGCCGAACACCGACCCGCTCACGATCGACGATGCGGCGTTTGCCGACAAGATCGGCCGCGCGATCGGCCGCATGCATTGCGACTTCGCGTTCTTCATCGGCGGCACGGCGGAGAACTGGTCGCGCGTCGCCGAATACGAGCAGCTTCCCGGTTGCGCCGGCATCAAGGTCTTCATGGGCTCGTCGACCGGAAAGCTCCTGATCCCGGACGACAACGGCCTGCGCGGCATTCTGGAAAACATCCGCCGCCGCGCCTCCTTCCATGCCGAGGACGAGCCGCGCCTGAACGAGCGCAAGCTCCTGCGCGTGGAGAACGACCCGCGGTCGCATCCGGTCTGGCGCGATCCGGTCGCGGCCCTGCTTGCGACCACGAGGCTGGTCACGCTCGCGCGCGAAACCGGAAAGCGCGTGCATGTGCTGCACGTCTCGACCGCCGAGGAAATCGACTTCCTCGCCCAGCACAAGGATGTCGCCACCGTCGAAGTGACGCCGCACCATCTGACGCTGGTCGCGCCCGACTGTTACGAGCGGCTCGGTACCCGCGCGCAGATGAACCCGCCGGTGCGCGACGCGCGGCACCGCGATGCCATCTGGCGCGGCATTGCCGACGGCACGGTCGATATCCTCGGCTCCGATCACGCGCCCCATACGCTCGAAGAAAAATCCAAGCCCTATCCGGCAAGTCCTTCCGGCATGACCGGCGTGCAGACGCTGGTGCCGCTGATGCTCGATCATGTAAATGCCGGACGGCTCTCGCTCGCGCGTTTCGTCGATCTGACGAGCCATGGTCCTGCGCGCGTATTCGGCATCGCGAACAAGGGCCGCATCGCCGTCGGCTATGATGCCGACTTCACCGTCATCGACCTGAAGCGTCGCGAGACCATTACCAATCAATGGGTGGCGTCGAAGGCCGGATGGACGCCTTATGACGGCATGACCGTCACCGGCTGGCCGGTCGGCACCGTCGTGCGCGGCGGCATCGTCATGCGGGACGGGCAGTTGATTGCGAAAGGGCAGGGCCAGCCGGTGCTGTTCCTCGAGGCGCTGCCGAGCGGCACCTGAGACGCTAGTAAGGGTCGGCCGCTTCCAGAATTTCCTGCCCCACCAGTGCGCAACTTCCTTTGATCTGTGCGTAGAGGAAGCGCATGCGGTAATCGGCCTTGTAGATGTGGCCCCATACTTCGAGCACGTCGAAGCGGCCCTTGCCGCGCAGGGCGCGCACCGCTGGAAGCTGCTTCACCTCGTCGCTGATCGAAATTCTCGGGTTGTCGGTGTCATCGAAGTGAAGCCGCAGGAGTGCGGCCGCCCGTTTGGTCGCGTCGGACGCGCAAGGATGCTGCGTTTGCGCGTTGGCAATGCCCATGGCTGCGACCAGAAACGTGGCGGTGACGATTATTATTCTCAACCTAGTCTCCTGCGACGAAGAACTGCCAGCGGCCGTCCGGCGAGATGCCGGCGCGGAAGAAAACATAGGATCCGAATTTCTGCATCTCGCGGAAATCATAGGCGGTGACGAGCCGGAACAGTTCGACGCGCTGTTCGGGGGTGAGCTTCTCGAGTTGCAGGGCGTGGAAATAGGGCCACACGAACATTTCCTGCGAATTGCCCTGGTCGAGATGCACGAAGGGCATCTCCAGCACCTCGATCATCGTCGACAGCACTTCGAGGCCGTCGCTGTCGGGAAAGGATTTCTTCCAGAACGCCGCGGCGTCGGTATCGCCGCCGAACGAAATCAGCGTCTGGTTGGCCTTCACGATCGCCGCGACCTTGGCGAGATCGCCGGTGCGGGCGGCGGCGAGAATTTCCTCGCGGCGCTGCCGCACGGGCGCGGGCAGGCGGGCAAGGTCGCGGATGATTTCGGCCGTGGCCGGGTGCTGCTTCGCGGCCTTGGCCGGCGCATCGGGATCGCGGATCGTTTCCGTCTTCACTTTGTTCTGGGCAAAAAGCGGTGCTGCCGCGAAAGCGCAGCAAAGAACGATCAGGCCGAACAGATGAGGCAGCCGTGTCATGGGTCCCCGCGAAAGCGATAGTGGCGGGGACATTCTAGCCGGAAGATGGCGGGCGCAGAAAACTACTGGCGGTTTGCCGCGATCGTGAATTCGCCGCGGCGGATGCGGTCGCTCAGGCCCTCGGCATATTGCGCAACCGCTTCCTCGCCATAGGTCGAAACCAGTTCGTTGATCGCCGTGAACAGCGCAACCTGCGCCAGGCAATCGCCGTCGATCCCGTCGAGCCGGGCTTCTTCCCAGGCCTCGTTCAGATAGCCGAATGCGGCGCGACGCTCGTCTTCCGAGCTTGGTTCCGCGACTTTGCCGATCCGGAGTGGAGAGACGTTACGCAATAGAATTCCCCCGCGGGCTTTGGACTTTCGAGATGCCCTGCGTTGTTGTTTACCGACCTTAACGGCCTTGCCGGGTTCCGTCGCCACGGACCTTTAAAGAAGGTTAACGCAGGTAAGGAATTTAGATTCAATTGCCGTAGCGCAGCGCGATGTCGCGGGAGAGGCGGGCACCTTCGTCCAGAAAGCGCTGGATCGCGAGGCGGGCGGCCGGCGTGCAGGTCCGGTAGGTCTGCTCGTAGGAGTAGTAGCCGCGGTTGAAGCTCGTCACGAGCAGCGCGCGCCTGTCGCCGGGAAAGGCCGCGGATTCCAGCAGCGTCTGCATTTCGTTGCGCCACCGGCCTTTGTCGGCCTCGCCGCAGAGCGGCCGCAGATAATGCAGCGAACCCAGAATCTCCGAGAGCTGGATCAGTTCGGCCTCATAGGCCGCGGCGCGATTGCGCGCGGGCGTCTGCGCCTGAAGCGGCGAAACGCCGATCAGGAGCAAGGTAAGGAGAAGGTAAGGAACGCACCGCATCACTTTCGCGATATGCGCCGGTTCGCGAAGCCCCGCAAGCAGGAAACCGGATTATGCTTTCGCGTTCAGGATTGCGGCGGCGGCACGCGCCGCGTCCGCCAGTCCTTCGGTGGTATCGAGCGAACCGATTTCGTCGGGACGAAACCAGCCGGTTTCGCTGGCTTCCTCGCTGGTCTGCGCTTCGCCCGCGATGAGCCGCGCGGCGAAGACCGAAATCAGGAAGCGCCGGTCGCCAAGCCGGACCTCGCGCTCGCCGGCTCTGGCGACAATTTCGATCTCGACGGAAACTTCTTCATGCGCTTCGCGGATGGCCGCTGCTTCCGCGCTTTCGCCGGGTTCGATCTTGCCGCCGGGGAAGCTCCACAGGAACGGCGGTTTGGTTCGCCGCGCGAGCAGCACGCGGCCGTCGTTGCGAAAGATCGCGACACTTGCGGCAAGCACCGTCTCTATGACGCCCTCCGGGCTTTCAGCACCTTGCCGGGGTTGAGAATGCCGTTCGGGTCGAGCGTATGCTTGATCGCCTGCATCACGCCGAGCGCGACCGGGTCTTTCGATTTCGCGAGCAGGTCGCGCTTCAGGAAGCCGATCCCGTGCTCGGCGGAAATCGATCCTTCGTATTTCGTGACGATCGCATGCACCGCGTCGTTCAGCATTTTCCATTTCGCGAGGAACTGCTGCTTGTCGGCGCCGAGCGGCTGGCTGACGTTGTAATGCAGGTTGCCGTCGCCGAGATGCCCGAAGGCGACCACGCGCGCACCCGGAATCAGTTGTTCGACTTTCGCGGAGGCTTCCGCGACGAAGGCCGGCACGCTCGACACCGGCACCGAGATGTCGTGCTTGATCGAGCCGCCTTCGGGCTTCTGCACTTCCGACATGGCGGTGCGCAGTTTCCAGAGCAGGTTGCGCTGCTCGAGGCTTTCCGCGAGCGTCGCGTCGGTCACGAGGGTCTGCTCGATGCCTTCGGCCAGGAGCGACTCCATGGTTTCGCGCGTGCGCGCGTCGTCGTCGCCGAAGATTTCCGCAAGCACATACCACGGATGCGGAGAGGAAAGCGGGTCACGCGCGCCTGCCAGATGCCGCAGGTCGAATTCGAGTGCGATCCGCGGCATCAGCTCGAAGCTCGTCAGCGACGTGCCGGCGCGCGAGAGTGCAAGGTTCAGGAGCGAAAGCGCATGTTCCGGCGACGGGACGCCGATCCACGCGGTCGAGATCGCGCGCGGCGCCGGAAACAGTTTGAGCACCGCCGCCGTGATGACGCCGAGCGTGCCTTCCGCGCCCATGAACAGATGGCGCAGGTCGTAGCCGGTATTGTCCTTCTTCAGCTTGCGCAAGCCGCGCAGGATTTTTCCGTTCGCGAGCACGACTTCGATCCCGAGCACGAGGTCGCGCGTATTGCCGTAGGCCAGCACCTGCGTGCCGCCGGCATTGGTCGAGAGATTGCCGCCGATGGTGCAGGAGCCTTCCGCGCCGAGCGAAAGCGGAAACAGCCGGTCCGCTTTCGCGGCCGCTTCCTGCGCATTTTGCAGGATCACGCCGCTTTCGACCGTCATGGTGTTCGCCTGCGCATCGACTTCGCGGATCTTGTTCATGCGCTGGGTGGATAGAATGATCGCGTTCTTGTCGAACGAAACTTGCCCGCCGACGAGCCCGGTATTGCCCCCCTGCGGCACGATCGGCGTCTTGCTCTTGTCGGCGAGTTGCAGGATGGCCGCGACTTCTTCGGCGCTCGCCGGCTTGAGCACCATCGCCGCCTTGCCCTGAAACAGGTCGCGCTGCTCGCGCAGGTACGGCAACATTTCCTCGCCGCGCACGGCGTTCTTCTCGCCGACGATTCCGATGAAGCGCGAGAGCAGGGCGGCCTGCGAAGACGGCGCGGTTTTCCTGACCGGCTTCTTTTTTGTCTTCTTTGTCTTTTTTGTTTTCTTCATCGGGGAGTTGCAGCGCGGCGGAGACGGTCTCGAATGGCTTCACCAAGACCATTGCCCGGAATGGGAGCGACCGCAATCACCTCCGCACCGCCCGCATCCAGCGCGCGAAGCGAAGCGTAGAGATTGCTCGCCGCTTCCGTGAGGTCGCCGCGCGCGGAGAGGTTCAGGGTTTTGCCCGCGTTCTCTGCACCGGCAGGCAGCGCCGGACCGAATGCAAGCAATGCTTCGCCGGGATGCACGGTCGCGGCGTCGAGCCTGATCCGCGCCTTCGGTGCGTAATGCGATGTCATCATGCCGGGCGCGGAAATTTCTTCCGTGCCTGCTGCCGCAAGCGGCCCGGTGATGGTTTCGATCACCTCGCGGGCAGTGCCGCCGCTGCGCAACAGCCGCGGCGCTTCGCCGGAACAATCGACGATCGCGGATTCGATGCCGCCTTCGCTCGGTCCGCCATCGAGAATGAGGTCGATGCGGCCCGAAAGATCCTCAGCGACATGCGCGGCCGTCGTCGGTGAAACATGCCCGGAGCGGTTCGCGCTCGGCGCGACGATGGGAAAATCCACCGCGCCAAGCAGCGCACGCGCGAGCGGATGCGAAGGCACCCGGATCGCGACGGTCGCAAGTCCCGCGCGCGCGAGTTCGCAAACACCGTTACCGTCGGATTTCACGACCAGCGTCAGCGGGCCCGGCCAGAATTTTTCGGCGAGCGAAAGTGCAACGGCCGGAAACACGCCGAGTCGCTTAGCCGCGGCAAGGTCGCACACATGGGCGATCAGCGGATTGAAGCTCGGGCGGCCCTTGGCCGCATAGAGCGAGGCGCCCGCGCGCGGGTCGTCCGCCCGTGCGCCGAGGCCATAGACCGTCTCGGTGGGAAACGCGGCGAGCCCGCCGCGCGAGAGCACCGCCGCGGCTTCCGCGATTGCCGCTGCGTCGCCCGCGAGAATCCGCGTGTCTTTCTTTGCGATGTCGCTGCTCACGTTGACGGGTCCGGCTGCCTTGGCCAGTGTATTTCTGGACGGCCGGTATGGCCCCGGCGGGCGGGATCGCGCAAGCACCGTCCGCGAAAATCAGCGGAGTAAGACATGACCTATCGCGCGCCGGTTTCCGAAACCATGTTCTTCCTTGAGCACTGCACGAGCTTCGGCGAGATCGCGGGCAAGGGCGCGCAGGCCGATCTTTCGCTCGATCTCGTGCAGTCGGTGCTGGAGGAGGCGGGCAAGTTCGCCGCCGAGCGCCTGGCGCCGCTCAACCGCTCCGCCGATCAGGTCGGTTCGAAGCTCGTCAACGGCGCGGTGGTGACGCCGCCGGGCTGGAAGGAAGCCTATCGCGACTGGACCGCGGGCGGCTGGAACGGCCTCGGAGGCCCGGTCGAATACGGCGGGCAGGGCCTGCCGGTGATGATCAACATGGCGGCGTTTGAATTCTGGAGCGCGGCCGCGATGTCGTTCGGGCTCTGCCCGCTACTCACCTTCGCGGGCGTCGATGCGCTGGAAGCGCACGGTTCGGAGGAACTGAAGAAGACTTATCTTGCGAAAATGGTGAGCGGCGAGTGGAACGGCTCGATGCAGCTTACCGAGCCGCATGCCGGCTCCGACCTGTCCAACCTGCGCACCAAGGCGGTGCCGCAGGGCGACGGCACCTACAAGCTTTCCGGCACCAAGATTTTCATTACTTATGGCGAACACGACATGACGGACAACATCGTCCATCTCGTGCTCGCGCGTACGCCGGATGCTCCCGCAGGCACCAAAGGCATCTCGCTGTTTCTGGTGCCGAAGTTCATGGTCAATGCGGACGGCTCGCTGGGTGCGCGCAATGACGTGCGCTGTGCTTCGGTCGAGCACAAGCTCGGCATTCATGCCTCGCCGACCTGCGTCATGGTCTATGGCGACGAAGGCGGCGCAACCGGCTATCTCGTCGGCGAGGAGAACAAGGGCCTCGCCTGCATGTTCACGATGATGAACCACGCCCGCCTCGGCGTCGGCGTGCAGGGGGTCGCGATTGCGGAGCGCGCGACCCAGCAGGCGCAGCAATATGCCCACGACCGCAAGCAGGGCCGCGCACCCGGCGCGAAAGAACTCAGCCCGATTGCCGAGCACCCGGACGTGAAGCGCATGCTGATGACCATGCGTGCGCTGACCAATGCCTCGCGCGCGATCTGCCTGCGCACGGCGTCGGCGCTCGACCGCGCGCATAACGCGACCGATCCGGTCGCGAAGAAGGAAGCGAGCGAGGAAGCGAGCCTGCTCACCCCGGTCTGCAAGTCGTTTTCGACTGACGCCGGCATCGAAGTGGCGTCGCTCGGCGTGCAGGTGCATGGCGGCATGGGCTTCATCGAGGAGACGGGTGCCGCGCAGCACATGCGCGACGCGCGCATCGCCGCGATTTACGAAGGCACCAACGGCATTCAGGCGATCGATCTCGTGACCCGCAAGATCGGCCTCAGCGGCGGCGAAACGCTGAAGCGCGTGCTTGGCGAGTATCGCGCGACCGCCGCCGAAGTCGCGAAGTCGAACGATCCCGCCTTCGGCAAGACCGCGCAGCGGCTCAACGAAACGCTCGACGCGCTGGAGCGTGCGACCGCCTACATGATCGCGGCCCTGAACCGCGATCAGGCCGAGGCGCTGGCGGGTGCCACGCCGTACCAGAAGCTCTTTGGCCTTGCGGCCGGCGGCGCTTATCTCGCACAGGCGGGACTGGCCGAGCGCGTCGAGAGCCGCGCTGCTGCCCGCGTCGCGGTTGCGCGCTTCTTTGCGGAGAACCTCTGCACGCAGGCCGGCGGACTGGAAGCGACGATCACCGAGGGGGCTGCTTCGACGCTCTTCACCGAGTCGATGCTGGTGGCTTAGCGCAATTGACGTCATGGCCGGGCTTGTCCCCCAAGTCGGGCTTGCCCGACTTGGGCATTCAATCTTCAGAACTCGCGCAAGCGCGAGTTCTGTTACCATCCACGCCTTAACCGACTTTCCGCGCGCAAGGCGTGGATGCCCGCCACAAGGGCGGGCATGACGAGTGGGAGAATTTAGAATGTCACTTTCCGGCAAAACTCTCTTCATCACCGGCGCCTCGCGCGGCATCGGGCTTGCGATTGCGCTGAAGGCGGCCAAAGAGGGCGCGAACATCGCGGTCGCCGCCAAGACCGACAGCCCGCACCCGAAGCTGCCGGGCACCATTCATTCGGCCGCGGAAGAGATCGAGAAAGCCGGCGGCAAGGCGCTGCCGCTCGTGGTCGATGTGCGCGACGAAGTGAACGTCAACGAGGCGCTGAAGAAGACCGCGGATCATTTCGGCGGCATCGACATCGTCGTGAACAACGCGAGCGCGATCCAGTTGCTGCCGACCACGCAGCTCGACATGAAGCGCTTCGATCAGATGCACCAGATCAACACCCGCGGCACCTTCGTGGTTTCCAAGTTCGCGATTCCGTTTCTGGAAAAGTCGAAGAACCCGCACATCCTGATGATGTCGCCGCCGCTCGACATGCAGCAGAAGTGGTTCGCGCCGCATACCGGCTACACCATGGCGAAATACGGCATGAGCCTCGTCGTGCTCGGCCTTTCCGGCGAACTGAAATCGAAGGGCATCGCCGTGAACGCGCTCTGGCCGCGCACCACGATCGCGACTGCCGCGGTCAATAACCTGCTCGGCGGTGACGCGCTGATGCAGCGGAGCCGCACGCCGGACATTCTGGCCGATGCCGCGACGCGCATCTTCGAAAAGCCGTCGCGCGAATTTTCCGGCAATTTCCTGATCGACGATACGTTCCTCGCCGGCGAGGGGGTCACGGATTTCGACAAATACCGCGTAAATCCCGCTCAATCGCTGCAGATCGACTTCTTCGTGCCCGACAATATTCCCGCGCCGCCGCAAGTCAGCTTGGCGCCGCTGAAGGCGGCGGGCTAATATCCGGAATGACAACACTTCTCCTGACGCATCCTTCCGCGCTCGATCACGCGACCGGCGCCGGTCATCCCGAGCGGCCGGACCGCATCCGCGCGCTGAACGAGGAATTCGGCAAGGAAGAATATTCCATGCTCGCCCGCGAGGAGGCGCCGCTTGCCGAGGTTGACGCGGTGACGCTCGCCCATCCCGCCGAATATGCCGAGAAGCTGCGCGAGGTCGTGCCCGCCGACGGCGCGGTGCGGGTCGATGGCGACACCGTGCTTTCCGCGAAAAGCTGGCAGCCGATCATGCGCGCGGTCGGCGGCGCGATCTATGCCGTCGACGAGGTCTTCGCGAAGAAGGCCGACAACGTCTTCGTAATGATGCGCCCGCCCGGCCATCACGCCGAAACCGCGACGCCGATGGGCTTCTGTTTCTTCAACAACGTGGCGATTGCCGCGCGCCACGCCCAGAAGAAGCATGGCGCCGAGCGCGTCGCGATCATCGACTTCGACGTCCATCACGGCAACGGCACGCAGGATATCTTCTGGGCCGATCCGACCGTGCTCTATTCCTCTACGCACCAGATGCCGCTTTATCCCGGCACCGGCGCGAAGAGCGAGACGGGGGCCGCGAACACCATCGTGAACGCGCCGCTTTCCGCAGGCGACGGCGGCACGCAGTTCAGGGAAGCCTTCGAGAGCGTGATTCTGCCGCGCATCAATAATTTCCAGCCCGACCTCGTCATCATCTCGGCGGGCTTCGACGCGCACCGCAACGATCCGCTGGCGAACCTCAACCTGGTGGAGCAGGATTTCGCCTGGGTCACCGGCAAGCTCATGGACCTTGCCGACAAACACGCGAACGGCAGGGGCGTCTCGGTGCTCGAAGGCGGCTATGATCTGGAAGGACTCGCGCGCTCCGCAGGCGCGCATGTCCGCACCCTGATGCGCGCCTGATCGGAACAATCGGAAATGGCCAAGGACAGCAAAGACGCAAACGGCGACGTCGCCGCCATGCCCTTCGAAAAGGCGCTCGCGGAACTCGAACAGATCGTGGGCAAGCTTGAAAGCGGCAATGTTCCGCTGGATGATTCGATCAAGATCTACGAGAGCGGCGAGGCACTGAAGAAACGCTGCGACGCGCTCCTGAAG
>JAEZFA010000087.1 GCA_023417665.1 Pseudomonadota bacterium
CGGCTTGAGCCGCCGCAGAAAGCCTTTGGCCGCGCGATCGAGCAGCTGCGCAAGGAACTGAAAGCGGGCGATGGCGACACCTTGCGCGCGATCGCGCTTCGCAGCCTCGAGGAAGCAGGCGCGAAGATCGAGAACCCGGCGAAGGATACGCTGCAGCTTCTTGCGCAGGGCAAGGAGTTCCTGAAAGACAGAAAGCTCAGCGACGCGCAGCTTGACGACCTTGCGCTTCTCGAGTCGGTTGCCTGGATCGAAGCGCAGGCACTGCGTTCGAAATCGCTCTCCGTCCTGATCGACGGGACGATCGAGGGAATTGCGATTGCGCGGGAAAAGAACTGCGTCTGCGCGTTCTAGGCTTTCGGCGCAACGCGCGCGGGCATGGGGTCTTCCGATAGCCGCGCATAAAGCAAGTGATCCTGCCACTTGCCGGCAATCGACAGATACTGCCGCGCGGTGCCCTCGCGCGTGAAGTTCATCTTTTCCAGAAGCCGGATCGATGCGGCGTTGGACGGCAGGCAAGCCGCCTCGATGCGCCGCAGCCGCAACATCGAATGCGCGAAGGGAACGAGTGCTGCAATCGCAGCACTCATGTAGCCTTTGCCGGCGAAGGCTTCGCCCATCCAGTAGCCGAGGCTGCCGGCTTGCGCTGCCCCTCGCCGCAGATTGGTGAGCGTCGCACCGCCGACCATCACGTTGTCCTTGGTGCGGAAAACGAGAAACGCGTAGCCGGACTCCTCCTGCAGATCGCGCTCATAGCGGCGGATGCGGCGGCGAAAGGCTGCGCGCGTAAGGTCGTCCTCCGGCCAGACCGGCTCCCATGGCGCGAGAAAGCTGCGGCTCGCGCCGCGCAACGCCGACCATTCCTCGAAATCGGCCATGCGCGGCACGCGCAGAAAAACATGCTCGCCGTCAATCGAGGGAACTGAACTGGTAAGACCGAGCGACTTGAAAAAAGCCATGCGAACAGTCCGTTTCAGGCCGCCTTGCGTTGCAACGCC
Organism: Pseudomonadota bacterium; assembly: GCA_023417665.1. Classification (GTDB taxonomy): domain Bacteria; phylum Pseudomonadota; class Alphaproteobacteria; order Rhizobiales; family Xanthobacteraceae. Next base: position 996 of record JAEZFA010000087.1, read on the forward strand.
TCGGTAATCGCCCCTGCGCGCTCAAGGCCCGCGGCTTCGCCGACGCCGACGAAAGTCGGCCGGCCGCTTCCGACCAGCCTGCGGCCCGCGGCGCATACGGCTTCCAGCGTGATGGCGTCGATGTTGTGCTCGATCTCATCGAAGGGAATCGCGCGACCGAAGGCAAGCATGCGCCCGCCGAGTTGCTCCGCGCGGGCCGAGGCGCTTTCGAGCGCGCTCAGGAGCCCGACCTTCATCTGCGCTTTCGCCCGCTCGACTTCCGCGGACGTCGCCTTCTCCGCGGCTTCATGCAATTCGGAAATGACGACGCGCATCAGTTCTTCCGCATCGGCATTGGCAGCACCCGCGGTCACGCCGAAAATTCCGGCGTCCTGATAGGACGAATGGAATGCCTGGATCGAATAGCAAAGCCCGCGGCGCTCGCGCACTTCCTGAAACAGCCGCGAAGAGCCGCCGCCACCGACCAGATTGACGAATGCCTGCACGGCGTAGCGCTCGGGCGCGTGATAGGAAATGCCTTCAAGACCGAGCACCAGATGGGTCTGCTCGAGTTCGCGATGGTGGATCTGCAGACCGCCGCGATAGCGCGCGGCGATTGCCGGCTCGGCCTTGCCCGCCGGAACGCCGGCAAGCCGGGTGGCGGCAGCGGCCAGCAACGCGTCATGATCCACCGCCCCCGCCGCAGCGACGATCATGCGGCCGCCGCGATAGCGCCGCGCCATATAGGCGCGGATTTTCTCCGGCGTGAAGGAGCGCACAGAATCGGGAGTGCCGAGAATGGGCCGGCCGATCGGCTGCTCGGGAAAGGCCGTCTCCTGAAACAGATCGAACACGAGATCGTCGGGATCGTCGGCGGCACCTCCGATCTCCTGCACGATGACGCTCTGCTCGCGCGCAAGTTCGGCCTGATCCAGCGTCGAATTGGTCAGAATGTCGGAGAGAATATCGAACGCGAGCGGCAGGTCCTTGCCGAGCAATCGCGCGTAATACGAGGTCACTTCGATACCGGTCGCGGCGTTGAGTTCGCCGCCGACATTCTCGATCTCCTCGCTGATCTGAAGTGCGTTGCGTGTCGCCGTTCCCTTGAACGCCATGTGTTCCAGAAGGTGGGAAATGCCGTGCTCACCCTCGCCTTCGTAGCGGGCGCCGGCCGCGACCCAGATGCCGAGGGTCGCGGTCTTTACTTCCGGCATCGTATCGGTTGCGACGGTAACGCCGTTCGGAAGCTGATCAATACGCACGCTCATCCGGCTACTGCTCCTGCACGGCGCGGGCGTGCGAGAGCACGAAATCCGCGACGGCCTTTGCGTCGTTCGGCAGCGCCGTCACGCGCGCCTTGCGGCTCATGAGATCCGAGAAGGCATCGGGCAGTTGCGGGTTCACACCGCAGGCTTCCGCGACGGCTTCGGGAAACTTCGCGGGATGCGCAGTACCGAGCACCACCAGCGGTGATTGCTGCTTCGCCGCGCCGAGCTTGCGCGCGACCGAAACGCCGACCGCGGTGTGCGGATCGAGCACATAGCCGCTCTCGCGATAGACGTCGCGAATGGCAGCGCTCGTTTCCGCCTCATCGGCGCGGGACGCGGAGAAGAGTTCACGCATGTGGCCGAGCGCGCTTTCACGCAAACTGAAACTTCCGCCGGTCGCGAGATCGCGCATGGCATCGCGCACGGCTTGCGGATCGCGCCCGCTGGCGTCGAACAGGAGCCGCTCGAAATTGGAGGAAACCTGAATGTCCATCGCGGGCGAGGATGTCGCGACCACGCCGCGCACTTCGTAACGGCCGCTTTCCAGCGTGCGCGCGAGAATGTCGTTCACGTTGGTCGCAACGATCAGCCGCTCGATCGGCAGGCCCATCTTTGCCGCGACATAGCCGGCGAAGACATCGCCGAAGTTTCCGGTCGGGACCGCAAAGGTGATTTTCCGTTCCGGCGCACCGAGTGCGGCGGCGGCGGTGAAATAATAGACGATCTGCGCGATGATACGAGCCCAGTTGATCGAGTTCACGGCGGAGAGCTTCACGCGATCACGGAACGCGTGATCGTTGAACAGCGCCTTCACGATCGCCTGGCAGTCGTCGAAATTGCCGTCGATCGCAAGCACGTTCACGTTCGGCTCGGCGACCGCCGTCATCATGCGTTCCTGCACCGCAGATACGCGGCCTTTCGGAAACATGAAGATCAGGTCGATGCGCTCGCGCCCTCGAAACGCCTCGGTCGCCGCACCCCCGGTATCGCCCGAGGTCGCGCCGACGATGGTGCAGCGTTCGTTGCGCGCGGCCAGTACATAATCCATCAGCCGCGCGATCAGTTGCATCGCGACATCCTTGAAGGCGAGCGTCGGGCCGTGGAACAGCTCGAGTATATATTCGCCGGAGGCGAGCCGGTGCAGCGGCGTCACGTCCTTGTGCATGAAGGTCGCGTAGGCTTCCTCGATCATGCGCTTCAGGTCGCGCTCGGGAATGTCGTCGCCGACGAAGGGCTGCACCACGCGCAACGCGACCTCGGCATAGCTCTTTCCGCGAAAGCCCGCGATCTCTTCGCGCGAAAGCTGCGGCCAGGAAACAGGCACATAAAGCCCGCCGTCGCGTGCCAGGCCTTCGATCAGCACTTCGTTAAAAGAGGCGGTTTTGGCCTCGCCGCGGGTCGAGACGTATTGCAACAGCCGGGTTCCTTTTGAATGGCGGCGCACCCTATTGGGGGCTGCCAGCCGACGCAAGTTTCAGCCGCTGCCACGCAAATGCGCTGAACACGCCGACCAGCGTACAGGCCAGCCCATACCAGGTCAGCGCATAACCGAGGTGATTGTTCGTGAAGCTGAGCTTGGTTTCGTTCGGCTGCGGCAGGTCGCCGGCGCGATAAGACCCGGTCGCATCGAGCATCAGCGGAAGCACGTTCTTCAGGCCGAAGGCGCGTTCGATCTCGGCGGGCTTGCGGCTGTACCACGCGCCGTGCGCGGGATCGTTTGCCGGCGTGAAATAGTTGGTCTGCTCGGGCAGCCGCAGCAGTCCGGTCACGCGCACCTCGCCCTGCGGCTGCGCTTCCGGACGCGTCGAGGGATCCTTTTTCTCAAGCGGGACGAAGCCGCGGTTGACGATGACGATACTGCCGTCATTGCGGACGAGCGGCGTCAGGACCCAGTAGCCCGCGCCGGAATATTGGCCCTTCGCCTCCGCAAGCGAGGTATAGACCTGCACCTCATACTGATGGAGATAGCGCCCGCTCGCGGTATAGGGGCGATATTCTTCGGCATGAAGGTCGAGCGAAAGCGTCTCCGGCATTGCCGGAAGCAATTGCGGCGTTTCCTTCACCCGCGCGGAAACCGTTGCGATCAGATTTTCCTTCCAGGCGAGCCGCTGCATCTGCCAGGTGCCGAGCGAGATCAGCACGGCAAGTGCGACAAGCGAGAGTACGCCGGGCAGGATCAATCCGCGCAAGACCTGCGCACGCGTGACGTGCGCAGCGCTCACTTGCGTTCGATCCGCGCTTCAGCGGCCTTGTGATAGAATTGCAGCGCGATCAGGAGCGACTTCAGGACGCGAAGCGGAAGCAGGGTCGAAAGCAGCACCGCCGGAATGCCGACGGCGGCATGCACCCAGTAAGAAGGCTGCCAGACGAGTTCGACGATCAGCACCGCGACCACCGCGATCAACACGCCGAACAGAATGACGAAAACCGCCGGGCCGTCGCCGGAATCGGCGAAAGAATAGTCGAGCCCGCATTTCTCGCAGGACGGACGCAGCGCAAGATAGCCGGCGAAGAGCTTTCCTTCGCCGCAGCGCGGGCAAGAACAAGTCAGTCCCGCCTTGAAAGGTGAGACTGACAATTCGTTCTGTCCGGCGGAGGAATTCATTTCCGCCTTCCCTATTTCAGGATTGCGGCGTTAGTGCGCGAGCGGCGTGCCCGCACCCCAGACGTAAATCCAGACGAACAGGAACAGCCACACCACGTCGACGAAGTGCCAGTACCAGGCGGCCGCTTCGAAGCCGAAGTGATGTTCCGGCGTGAAGTGACCGAGATAGAGGCGATAGAGGCAGACGGCGAGGAAGATCGTGCCGATCAGCACATGCACGCCGTGGAAGCCGGTCGCCATGAAGAAGGTCGCGCCGTAGATGTGCCCGCCGAAGGTGAAGCCGGCATGCATGTATTCGTAGACCTGCACGCAGGAGAACAATGCGCCGAGCGCGACCGTAAGCCAGAGCGCCTGCTTGGCAGCCTTGCGGTCGCCTTCGAGGATCGCGTGATGCGCCCAGGTCACCGTGGTGCCGGAGGTGAGCAGGATCAGCGTATTCAGGAGCGGCAGGTGCCAGGGGTCGAAGGTGCCCTTGAACGCGTCCGCCGGGATCGGCGGCCAGACGCCGCCGAGCAATTCCTTGCGCATGTACTGATGCACTTCGCCCGGGAAGAACGCGGCGTCGAAATAGGCCCAGAACCAGGCCACGAAGAACATCACCTCGGAGGCGATGAACAGGATCATGCCGTAGCGCAGGTGAAGCTGCACGACCTTGGTGTGATGGCCGGTCTGCGCTTCGTCGATGATGTCGCGCCACCAGACGATCATCACATAGATGACGCCGAGGAAGCCCGCGATGGTGACCAGCGAAGTGCCGCCACGCATCCAGATCACCGCGCCGATCGTCAGCACGAGCCCGAAGAAGGCGCCGAGAATCGGCCACGGACTCGGATTGACCAGGTGATAGTCGTGATGGGGTTTCGCGTGCGCGTCGGCCATTTTCGTTCTCTCCACTCGATGCCGGATTGCCCCGGCATCGACGATTCTAAAGTCCAGGTCGGCTTCGGGCCGGCATTTATTCGTTTCTATCAGCGCCCCGCGGGAAGCCGCAAGGCAAGGTGGTCAGCTCTTACTGTGTCGTCCCGGTCTTGGGCGCCGCCGCAACGGGCTTGGGCTTTTCGACCGGAAAGAAGGTGTAGGACAGCGTAATGGTCTGGATGTGCCGCGCGTCGGCATCGTCCTCGATCTCGGGACGCACGAAAAATGCGACCGGCATCGGCATCTTTTCGCCTGCGGCGAGCTTCTGCTCGGTGAAGCAGAAGCACTGCATCTTCGCGAAATAGAGCCCGGCCTGCGGCGGCGAGACGTTATAGGTAGCGGTTCCCGCGGTTTCCTGCTGCGCGAGGTTGGTCGCAAAATAATGCACCAGCGCCGTCTCGCCGATATTGACCTCGATCTCGCGGACCTCCGGCTTGAATTCCCAGGGCACGCCGGCGACGTTGGCGTCGAAGCGGATGCGAATTTTGCGCGCAAGCTTCTTCTCGGGCGCCGTCGTCGCGACCTGGGTTACGCCGCCGAACCCGGTCGTGCGGCAGAACCAGTCGTAAAACGGCACGGCAGCGAAGGACGCGCCGACCATGAAGGCGACGAAAACCGTGAGCGAGATCGCAACATTGCGATGGCTGCGCGAGAGCGCGGCTTTGTCGGGCGCGCCGCTCATGCGATCACCGTGATGGCCGGAAGCTCGGATTTCTTGAGCACGCTCGGGCCGAGCTTCACGATGGTGACGACGTAAAACAGCACGCAGAGGAACGCGAGCACCAGCGCAATCGCAAGCGAGCGGCGCTTGCGGCTTTTCTTCTGCGCTTCGGTCAGTACGACACCCTTGTTCTCGGTCATTGCGTTCACCGTGTCATTCCTTCGACGAGCAGAACCGCGAAGAGCAGGAATAGATAGAGAACCGAGAACGCGAAAAGATGTTTCGCCGCGCGCTCCGCCGCCTCGCCTTCCCGCTGGCGGTAGACCTGTCCCGCGAAGAAAAGAAACAGAACCCCGAGCGCGATGGACACCGCGCCGTAGAGCCAGCCGGTCATGCCGAGCGCGAAGGGCGCGATGCCGAGCGGCGCGAGCAGGATCGAATAGAGCAGAATCTGTTTGCGGGTCTCGTCGTCGCCGGCGACGTTCGGCAGCATCGGCACGCCCGCGCGCTCGTAGTCGCGCTTCTTTAGCAGGGCCAGCGCCCAGAAGTGCGGCGGCGTCCATATGAAGATGATCGCGAACAGAAGCAGCGGCTCCAGCGAGACATTGCCCGTTACCGCGGCCCAGCCGATTACCGGCGGCAAGGCGCCGGCGGCACCGCCGATCACGATATTCTGCGGCGTCGCGCGCTTCAGCCACATCGAATAGATCACGGCGTAGAAGAAGATCGTGAAGGCCAAGAGCGCGCCGGCGAGCATGCCGACCAGAAGCCCGAGCATCAGTACGGCGGCCGCCGAAAGGAACAGGCCGAACACCATGGCTTCGCCGGCCTCGACGCGGCCCGCCGGAATTGGCCGCGTGCGCGTGCGGTCCATGCGGGCGTCGATATCGGCGTCCCACCACATGTTCAGCGCACCCGCCGCACCCGCACCGATCGCGATGCAGAGCAATGCGACGAAGCCGATCACCGGATGGATGTCGCCGGGCGCGCGCACGATGCCGACCAGCGCGGTAAAGACCACGAGCGACATCACGCGCGGCTTCAGGAGCGCCCAATAATCCTCGACCCCGGCGAAACCGGAGAGTTGATCCGCGTGTACGGAGCGTTCTTCAGAAACCAGCGACATGGTTCGTTTTAACTTCGACTAACTCCAGGGAAACGGCAGACACCGCTTCCTGATAACGGCTCCGGCGGGCTTGCTTCGGCCCGCCGGTCTTGGGTCCGGCCTCAAGCCAGCGCCTGCCGAGCTTGAGCATCCAATTCGCCCGAAGCCGGAAACCCCCGGCTTCGGAATCCTGAAATCACTTCACCTGCGGCAGTCGTTCGAAGGTGTGGAACGGCGGCGGCGAAGACACCGTCCATTCCAGCGTGGTCGCGCCGACGCCCCACGGATTGTCGGCGGCTTTCACCTTCTTCGAGAAGGCATGCACGATCGTGATGAAGAAGATGATGAGTCCCGCCAGCGAGATATAGGCGCCGATCGACGACACGAAGTTCCAGCCGGCATAGGCGTCCGGATAGTCCGCATAGCGGCGCGGCATGCCGGCGAGGCCCAGGAAGTGCTGCGGGAAGAAGATCGTGTTGACGCCGATGAAGGTCGTCCAGAAGTGCAGCTTGGCGAGCGTTTCGGAATACATGTACCCGAATACTTTCGGGAACCAGTAATACCAGCCGGCGAAGATACCGAAGGTCGCGCCGAGCGACATCGTGTAGTGGAAGTGCGCGAGGACGTAATAGGTGTCGTGGAAAGCGCGATCGACGCCGGCGTTCGACAGGATCACGCCGGTAACGCCGCCAAGGGTAAACAGGAAGATCAGGCCGACCGAGAACAGCATCGGCGCGGTGAAGCGGATCGAGCCGCCCCACATGGACGCGATCCACGAGAAGATCTTCACGCCGGTCGGCACCGCGATCACCATGGTGGCGGCG
>JAEZFA010000252.1 GCA_023417665.1 Pseudomonadota bacterium
GGTTCAGGCCCATGCCATACACGAGGAGCCCGAAGTAGCCGGCAACGCCGAGAAGCGCGAGGCCGGCAACCAGCATGCCCGTGATCGCGCCCGACTTGAACGCGAGGTCGAGGCCTTCACCGAGCGACTTCGTAGCGGCCTGCGCGGTACGGACGTTCGCACGCACCGAGATGTTCATGCCGATGAAGCCGGTGGCACCGGAGAGAACTGCGCCGACGGCAAAGCCGATCGCAACGAGCGCCCCCAAGAGCCACCACACGAGCGCGAAAATAACGACCCCGACGATACCGATCGTCAGGTATTGGCGGCGCAGGTAAGCCTGTGCGCCTTCGCGGATCGCAGCCGCGATTTCCTGCATGCGCTGGTTGCCGGCGTCGGCGGAGAGGACGGAATTCGTCGCCCAGACGCCATACGCAACCGCGAGCACGCCGCAGGCGAGAATCAGCCATAAAGCAAGCATCGATTTGCCCCTAGTCTTCTGTCAGAAATTGCTTGCGCGTCGCAGGCTTGGATCGCCCGGCGCGAGAGCCTTCAGGGCACCCCCCAAAGCGCGCAACCTTTGCCAAAAATGCCCCTGCGGCGCAACAAGCGAGGTGCCGAATTAGGCAGGATTCCGCGACTGAATCCGCTTACTTTGGGCTTAGAAATGGCTATAGGCGCCTTTTTTGAACGAAAGTTGCTGCCCGCCCGGGCCGGCGACCGTGACGCCTTCCCCTTCCGAGAATCGGCCGATCGGGCTCACCGGAACGCCTAGCCTGCCCGCCGCTTCCGCGAAAGATGCAAAACGGAACTCCGGGATCGCGCAAAGCACTTCGTAATCGTCGCCGCCGGTGAGGACGTCTTCAAGCAGCCCGGGCGCGAGATCGAGCGCATCATAAGCGGCATTGGAAAGCGGCAACCGCTCCGTATCGAGCATCGCGCCGACGCCGGAAACACGCGCGAGTTTCGCAAGATCGCCGACAAGCCCGTCGGAAACATCCATCGCAGCATTCGCGTATTCCCGCAGCAAAGGCGCCAGCGCCACCCGCGGCTCCGGCACGCGATAGCGATGCCTCAGATAGTCGAGCTGATCCCAGGAAAGCGGCGCGAGCGAACTGTCGCTCCTGGCCACCCGCAGCCCAAGCACACCGTCGCCGATGGTGCCCGAGACGACCACGAGATCACCCGGCTTCGCCCCAGCCCTGCGCACCATCTCGCCCGCTGGCACCTTGCCGATGGCCGTGATCGAGATCGAAAGCGGTCCCGGCGTTTTCGTCGTATCGCCGCCGAGCAGCGGACAACCAAACGCCACGCAATCCTCGCCAAGCCCGCTCGAAAACGCCTCGATCCATCCCTCTTCCACCGCACGCGGAAGCGAAATCGCAAGCAGCGCCCCGACCGGCTCCGCACCTTTTGCAGCGAGATCGGAAAGATTCACCCGCAGCGCTTTCTTCGCAATCGTATCGGCAGGGTCGTCGGCAAGGAAATGCACGCCCGCGACGATCATGTCGGCCGTCAATACGAGGTCATGTCCGGCGGGCGGCGTGAAGTAAGCGGCGTCATCGGACAGCGCGAGTGCACCCGGGTGCGAAGCGAGCGGCCTGAAGAAGCGCTCGATCAGCCTGTCTTCACCGCTCGGTTCGCGCTTCGCGTTCATGGCTAGTTCGCAAAATCCTTCGGCCGCGAGGTTCGCGCAAGTTTGTCGAGTACTGCGTTGACCATCCCGACATCGTCTTTGTCGAGGAAGGCGGCCGCGACATCGACATACTCGCTGACCACCGCACGCACGGGAATGTCGTGCCGGTGATATAGCTCGTAGGCGCCGGCGCGAAGCGTCGCGCGCAACACGCTTTCGACCCGCTTCAAGGGCCAGCCCTCGTTCAGTGTCTTGTCGATCAGCGGATCGAGGGTGAGCTGCTCGCGCACCACGCCTTCGACCACGTCGCGAAAGTGTTTCTCTTCCGCTTCCTCGTAGCGTTCGCCTTCGATCTCGCGGCCGATCCAGTGCCGCTCGAACTCCGAGAGCACGTTTTCCATCGGGCTTGCGGCAATATCCATCTGGTAGAGCGCCTGCACTGCCGCCAGCCGCGCCGCACTTCTTTCCTTGAGCGAAGTCTTCGCCATGTCAGATCACTGTCAGCGGCCGATCTGGGCGCGCGAAATGCGGATCAACGCAAGCGCCGCGGACGCCGCCTCGCCGCCCTTGTCGCCTTCGCTACGCTTCGCGCGCGTCCAGGCCTGCTCTTCGTTCTCGACCGTGAGAATTCCGTTTGCGACCGCGATCCGCTTTTCCACGCCGAGCCGCATCAGCGCATGCGCGGACTCGTAGGCGACGATTCCGAAGTGTTCGGTCTCGCCGCGGATCACGCAGCCGAGCGCCACGATGCCATCATAGCGGCCGGAGCCGATTGCGATCGACGCGGCAATCGGAATCTCCAGCGCGCCCGGCACGCTCAGACGGTCGGCATTCGCCTTGGCCGCTTCGATGCGCGCCAGCGCGCCGGCGACGAGTTCGTCGGCGATGCCCTCGTGAAACCGGGCGTCGATCACGAGAAGTCGCGCGCCCTCAACCGGGGCTTCTTTTCTGTCGGATGCTGTTTTGTATGCCATGGCGGCTGCGATACAGGCCTTATCGGTACTCGGCAAGCCGCGCGACATAACGCGCCAGCTGGTCGACCTCGAGGTTAACCTTGTCGCCCGCCTTCAGGCCGTTCCAGTTCGTGACCTGCAACGTGTGCGGAATGAGATGGACGGAGAACTCCGCGCCTTTCACCTCGTTCACCGTGAGCGAAATGCCATCGAGTGCAACCGATCCCTTCACGGCGATATACCGCGCGAGCGCGTCCGGCGCGCGCAGCGTGATGCGCGAAGACTGATCGAAATCCTCGCGCGACACGACTTCGGCAATGCCGTCGACATGACCGCTGACCAGATGACCGCCGAGTTCGTCGCCGAGCTTCAGCGAACGCTCCAGATTGACGTTCTTGTTCGCTTTCCATGTGTGCGCCGTAGTGATCCGCAGCGTTTCCGGACCGACATCGACCTCGAACCAGTCCTCGTCGCGGTTGACGACCGTGAGGCAGATACCGTTGACCATGATCGACGCGCCGAGATCGATCGTCTTGGCGTCGTAGCGCGTGCCGATCCGCAGCCGCTTCATGTTTTCTTTCGAGTCCGGATCGAAACGCCCGGCCTCGGAGCGGATTACGCCGACATCGGTGACAATTCCTGTAAACATTTCTCTTACTTCCGGAACAGGCGGATCATGCGGTCCTCGCCGAGACTGCGCTCTTCGATGATTCCAAGCTTTGATGACGCAAGCAAGGCATCGAGCGGCAGCCCTTCCAGGGCGTCGATCGCTTCGGCGCCAAGGGTAACGGGCGCGCGAACCACCACCGCCTCGTCAACGAGATCGTGTTGCAGGAGCGACGCGGAGAGCATCGGACCGCCCTCTACGAGCAGCCGGGTAATGCCGCGCGTGCCGAGTTCGGTCATGGCTTCGTCGAGCACCGGCTTGCGCCAGCGATCTTTGGTAGTCTGCACGCGAATGATCTCTGCGCCGCGCGCCTCCAGTGCATTTTGCTTTTCGGCATCAGCGTTCTCGCCGGCGATCACGATCAGCTTGCGAATACCGGCCGACTGCACGAGCGCGGAATCGAGCGGGATTCTGAGCGAGCCGTCGAGCACCACGCGCACCGGCGAGCGGTCTTCCATGCCCGGCAGGCGGCAATCGAGCTTCGGATTGTCGGCAAGTACCG
>JAEZFA010000258.1 GCA_023417665.1 Pseudomonadota bacterium
TCCCGACGAGCTAAGTGAGCGATCGTAGGAAAGCTGCTTGGTACGCTTGGTTGGATTGCAACGCGCTGAACTACAACGGCCGGCTAATTTGGAGAATGTTGGATGCCAGTACCTCTCCCTCCGCCAAACTCTAAAAAATGACTCCAGAGTACTCGCTCAGGACTGTGCGCTGGAAGCGGACGAGTCCGACGCGGCAAGCGTCGTGCTGCCGTCGCCGCCCGCACCCATCCCCATTCCTCCTCCGCCGCCGCGGCGCCCGTCACCCTGATTGCCGCGCGAGCCGGAGCTTGCGGGCCGCGCCGGACCTTGCGCGGGAATCTCCGCATCTGCCGGGATCGGCGCAAGATCAAGCGATTGGCGGATAAAGTCGCGCAGCGAAATGACGAGCTTGCCGGTATGTACGCGCTCGCCGGCCACCAGTTGTCGGCTGGCTTCCGCCGCGAGGCGCACCTGCTCTTCGGTGCCGAGCAGAATGATGTCCGATAGTGCGGCTTCGACCGCGTCGCGGATTCTGCGGCTGCGCTCCGAACTCGGCGTCTCCTGCGTGAGCGCATCGCCGGCGGTTTCGCCGCCGAGCGCCTTGCGCACGTCGCGAATATGCGTCGGATCTACCGTGAGCGTTCCGGTGAACGAGCCCCCGAGCGTCTTGTAGGCGGCGATCAAACTCTTCAGCCGCTCGTTGATCTGCCGGTTCACGCGCTCGCGGCGCTGCTGGATCGAGAACATCATGATAAGCCGAATGCCCATGCTGATGAGCGTGATCAGCGCCAAACCGATCAGGGTCAGGAGCACGCTCTGCCATGAAGTGAAGTCGAGAAATCGCATTGGCGTCTCCGATCAGCGTCGGGCCGGTTCTCGCACGATAACGCGGCTCCATGAAGACAGGTTCACCGCAGCCGTGCGATCGCCCGTTTCAGGTCGCGCTTGTATTGCAGGAAATCGACGAAGATGCCGTGTTCGCCGCGATCCTTGCCGGTGGGCCCCGCGCAATAGCGCGCGACCTCGCGGCGGAATGCCTGCGCCGCGGCGGGCTTGTCGTTCTTCGCCTTGAGATAGGCGGCGATCAGATCGGTCTGCAGCGCGCGGCCGGGCCAGCCGACCCCCGCACCTTCCAGAAGTCCGGCGACATAGAGCCCGTTATCCTCCGGCGGAAACACGTTCATGTAGAGCCGCGGCGCGCCGAACTGCGCCTGCCAGTTGAGCGGCGCCAGATCCGCAAGAAACGGGAAGGTGATGCGATAGCCGGTCGCAAAAACCACGATGTCGATTTCTTCGCGCGCGCCGTCTTCAAAGATCACATGGTCGCCGTCGAAGGCCCGCACCGGCTTTCGGACGGCGACATCGCCCTGCCCGAGATGCAGCAGCACCAGCGAGTTCACGATCGGCGTGCGGTCGTAAAGCCGGTGCGCGGGCTTCGGCAGGCCGAAACGCTCCGGCGGTCCGGCAAGAAATCGCGCGATCGGCTCGTGCAGGCGCGAGCGCAGCCACTTCGGCAGCACGATCTTGGTGCGGTGGTTGCGCTCGTCGGCAGGCTTGCCCGCGACGAATTTCGGCACGAAGTGATTGCCGCCGCGCACGCTCCAGAACACGCGGCTCGCGCGGTGAATGGCATCGACCACGATATCGCAGCCGGTATTGCCCATGCCGCAGATCAGCACGCGCTTGCCTTCGAAGATCTCCGGCGACTTGTACGCCTTGGCATGCATCACGGTGCCGGAAAAATTTCCCTCGACCCGCGGAAGCAGCGGATCGCTCAGGTGTCCGTTCGCGATGACGACGCCGTCATAGTCGCGCTGCTCGCCGCCATCGAAAGTTGCGCGCCAGCGCTCGCCGTTACGTTCGAGTTTCGCAACCCCGTCGTTGAAGCGGATCAGCGGATAAAGTTCGAAATGCTTCGCGAAGTTCCTGAAGTATTCCTCGATCTGAACCCGGCTCGGATAGTCGGCCCAAGCTTGCGGCATCGGAAAATCCGCGAAAGCCGTCGTGGTCTTGGAGGAAATCAGATGGGTCGACGCATAGACCGCGCTTGATTGCGCGCCGTATAGCCACTGGCCGCCGACATCGGCATTGCGTTCCGCGCCTTCGACGGGAAGGCCTGCTTGCTTGAAGCTGCGAAGTGCGGCGAGTCCCGCGGGGCCCGCGCCGATGACGAGATAACTCACGACGGCTGCTTCAGGCTTGCGAGATAACGGTCGAATACCGCGCGTGCGTTGTCGCGTGGTGCATAGCCGAATTCGGATTTCAGCTTGTCGTTCGCAAGCACCGGCCGGTACTGGATGAACTTGACGTGCTCCGGGCCGAGCGGGGTGACGCGCAATTTGTTCAGCACCCAGAGAATGGATTTCAGGAGCGCCGGCGGCAGCGGCAGAAAGGTCTTGCCGAGAAGCTGCGCGATCTCCCGCAGGCTCAGCGTGCCGTCGCCGGCAAGGTTATAGACGCCGATGCGCGTCTCGTTCACCGCCTTCGCGAGTGCTTCGACCACGTCGAGTTCGGAAATCAGCGAGAACGGCGTCGTCGTGCCGCTCAGGCCGACCACCATGGGCCGCGCAAAGATCGCCGTGATCTGGTTATTGGTGCCGGGGCCGAGCACCGTGCAGGGCCGGAATACGGTCTGCTGCAACTGCGGATATTTCTCGCGCCAGTCCGCGAGCATCTCCTCGACCAGACGCTTGTGCCTTGAATAGGGAAAGTCCTCGTTGCCCCGCAGCGGATCGGTCTCGCGAAGCGGCACTGGATTGTCGGCGTGATAGCCATATGCCGCGCCGCTCGACGTGACGACGATGTGCTTCGCACCTGCAGCAAGCGCGGCCTCGAGGACATTGCGGGTACCGGCGACATCGATCAGGTAATCGCGCTCCGGGTCGCCGCCGGCCGCGACCACTGAGGCCAGATGCACCACCGTCTGCGGCTGATAGGTGCGGAAGATTTCCGGCAAGGCGGGATCGCCGATATCGGCGATCGCATAGGTGACGCCCGGCAGCCGCTGCGCCTCGGGCACCTCGCGCAGGTCGAGCGCCACGACGTAATGCGCGCTTTTGAGCGCGCTGGTTAATGCGCGGCCGATGAATCCCGCCGCACCCGTAATCAACACCGTCGCCATCGAATCCTGCCGGAAATGCCCGCGGTTTCGTGGCCCGCGGGTTTTCGCTTCGGCCTTAAAAATGAACGAGCGGCAGGGCATCTGCAAGCGGCGGGGCACGGCCGTCTTGCGAGCGATCGGGGGCCGGGCTAGAGCAGAATCCACCGAAGTTGCGATCGCAACGAATGGAGCGTTTCATGTTTCGAGTGTTCTTGGCGACGATTGTTGCGGCCGGCCTGTTTGCGCTGGCGCCGAGTGTGAAGACCCATGCGCAGGACAAGAAGAGCACCTGCGAGTTCGGTGCCGACGATCAGCGGCTGAAGGGGGCGGAGCGCAAGAAGTTCATGTCGCGCTGCATGGCGAAGGAAGACGCGCCGAAGAAGAAGGCCAAGCCCAAGCCGAAGAAGCAGGAAGAGAAGAAGTCCTAAGCCTTTCTGCGATGAGCGATCGGGCGGAACGCTACGGCGAAATTCGGGCATCCGTTCGCGCGCTCTGTGCGGATTTCCCCGCGAGCTACTGGCGCGAGCTTGATCGCGACCGCGCTTATCCGAAAGCCTTCGTCGATGCGCTGACGGGTGCGGGATTTCTTTCCGCGCTGATCCCCGAAGAATATGGCGGTAGCGGGCTGCCGTTGTCGGCGGCGGCCGCAATCCTCGAGGAAGTGCAGGCGGCCGGCGGCAATGGTGCGGCCTGTCACGCGCAGATGTACATGATGGGCACGCTCTTGCGCCACGGCAGTGCCGCGCAGAAAGCGCGCTATCTTCCCGGCATCGCCAGCGGAGAAATCCGGCTCCAGGCCTTCGGCGTGACCGAGCCGACCAGCGGCACCGACACGCTTTCCATTACCACCACGGCGAAGCGCGACGGCGGCGGCTATGTCGTCAACGGCCAGAAGATCTGGACCTCGCGCGCCGAACATTCCGATCTGATGCTGCTGCTGGCGCGCACCACGCCGCGCGAGGAAGTGAAGAAGCGCAGCGACGGATTGTCGGTGCTGCTCGTCGATATGCGGGCGGCGGCGGGAAACGGCCTCACGATCCGGCCGATCCGCACCATGATGAATCATGCGACCACCGAAATCTTCATCGAGAATCTTCGCGTGCCGGCGGAAAACCTGATCGGCGAGGAAGGCAATGGCTTTCGCTATATCCTTTCGGGCATGAATGCCGAACGCATCCTGATCGCCGCCGAATGCGTCGGCGACGCCAGATGGTTCATCGAGAAGGCAGGCAATTACGCGCGCGAGCGCAAGGTGTTCGGCAGGCAGATCGGTCAGAACCAGGGCGTGCAGTTTCCGATCGCGCGGGCCTATGCGCAGATGCGCGCCGCCGAACTGATGGTGCGCGAAGCCGCCGGCCGTTACGAGCGCGGCGAGGATTGCGGCGAGGAAGCCAATCTCGCGAAGCTGCTCGCCGCCGATGCGTCATGGGCCGCCGCCGACATGTGCGTGCAGACGCATGGCGGCTTCGGCTTTGCCGAGGAATACGACATCGAAAGAAAATTCCGCGAGACCCGACTGTATCAGGTGGCGCCGGTATCGACGAACCTGATCCTGTCTTATCTCGCGGAACATGTGCTCGGCTTGCCGCGGTCGTACTGATTACTTCTGGCGCACGACCTTGTTGCGAAGCGAGCCGATCTTGTCGACATAGAGCTCGATGGTGTCGCCGTCCTTCAGGAAGCGATCCTGCTCCAGCCCGCAGCAATTGCCGACGGTGCCCGAGCCGATGAATTCGCCCGGATGCAGCGTTTCGTCCTTCGAGATGTGTTCGATCATCTTGTCGAAGTTGTGCAGCATGTCGGCGGTCGTGTTCTTCGCCCAGACTTCGCCGTTCACGCGGACTTCCACGTTCATCTTTTCAGGGTCGCCGAGTTCGTCCGGCGTCACGATCCAAGGGCCCATGGCGTTGCCCATGTCGAAGCTCTTGCCTTTTGTCGGCCCGAGCCGGCCCTGCATCTCGATCACCTGCTGGTCGCGCGCCGAGAAGTCGTTGAAGATCGTGTAGCCGAAGATGTAATCCTTGGCATTGGCAGCCGTCACGTTCTTCGCGGGCTTGCTGATATAGACGCCGAACTCGAGCTCGAAATCCATCAGCTCGCTGTAGCGCGGCCACTGCACGGTGGCATCAGGCCCGACCACGCTGAAGCGGTTGGTGATGTAATAGACCGGCAACTGGCGATAGACCGGCGGCACGTCCGGCTCGGCCTGAATCTTCGCGGCGGCTTCCTCGCCCTGCGACTTGCGGGCGAGATAGCGCTGCATGCCGCGCGGCGCGTTCTTCACATGCGTCGCATAGACGGAAGCGTCGCGCATCTGCGGCGGCACCGGAATCGGCGCCAGCAGCTTGACGCCGTCGAGCGGGGCCGCGGCTTCTTTCTTCCATTCGCCGGCGAGCTTCTTTGCTTCGGCAAGACCCGCCGCACCCGCTTCGATCAGCGCGAGCATGCTGGCAAAGGCCGCATTGCCGCCGCTTGCTGCAGCGAGATCGAGAATCTCGTTCTTCTGCGTATCGACGACGCCGACGAGTTGCTTGCCGCCTTTTTCGAATGTGGCGAGCTTCATGTTCAGTCCTCCATGATGGCAACGGCACGCGTCCATCCGGCGGATGCGGCCTTGATCTTTACGGGGAAGCACGCGATTCGGAATCCGTGCGCGGGAAGCTGTTCGAGGTTGTGCAGCTTCTCGATGTGGCAATAGCCGATCTTGCGGCCGGACTTGTGCCCTTCCCAGATCAGCGAGGCGTCTTTCGTCTCGTTGTATTTCTTCGCCGTGTGCACGAAGGGCGCGTCCCAGGACCAGCCATCCGTGCCGGTCACGCGCACGCCGCGCGAGGTGAGGTAGAGCGTTGCTTCGGCACCCATGCCGCAGCCGCTGGCAAGATAATCGGGCTTGCCGAACCTTTCGGCGGCGGAAGTATTCACGACCACGATGTCGAGCGGCTTCAGCTCGTGTCCGATCCGTTTCAGCTCGGCCTCGACATCCGCGGCGGTCGCGACGTAGCCGTGGTCGAAGTGGCGGAAGTCGAGCTTCACGCCGGGGCGGAAGCACCAGTCGAGCGGCACTTCGTCGATGGTCCATGCCCGCTCGCCGTCATTCATCGTGGAGGCGAAATGATAGGGCGCGTCGAGATGCGTGCCGTTATGGGTGGTGAGGTTCACCTGCTCGACCGCCCAGCCTTCGCCGTCGGGCAGGTCTTCGGGTTTCAGCCCCGGAAAGAACGAGCAGACGCCGGCGGCCGATTCCTTGTGGTTGGTGTATTCGATCTTGGGCCCGCGGCCCGGCGGGTCGGCCGGCACGTCATTTTCCAGCGGTACCGATAGGTCTATGATTTTCATGGCGTTTCCTCCGCGGAGGGCTTCTGGGGCCCGGTTGCGCTGTGAGGAAAATATCGATATTTTTGGTTTTGTCGACTATCCACGAGATTTGCGATGGCGCCTTCAACGCTGACCCGGCCGCAATCGACCACCGCCACCGAAGCCGCGGTGAAGAAGCTCAAGCACGACATCATGTCCGGTGCGCTCGCACCGGATTCGCAATTGAAGATGCGCGAACTCAAGACGCGCTACGGCATCGGCGCGAGCCCCATGCGCGAGGCGCTCGCGCAGCTTGCCGCCGAAGGCTTCGTCCATCAGCGCGCCCAGAAAGGCTTTCGCGTACCGCCGGTCAGCATCGAGGAGCTGGTCGACATCACCAAAACCAGGCAGATCGCCGAAGGCGAGGCGATCCGTCTCGCAATCGAACATGCGACCGAAGCCTGGGAAGAGGAAATCGTCGCGAGCTTTCATGTGCTGGAACGCGCGATCATCCAGACCAAGGCCGGCGAGAAGGACCGCGATCATTTCGAGGAGCGCCACCACCGCTTCCACCGCGCGCTGATCAGTTCCTGTCCGCTGCACTCGCTTCGCGAATTCTGCGACGATCTCTATGTCCGCAAGACGCGCTATCGCCGTCTGCTCGGCGGCTATGGCTTCACCGCGAAACAGGTGATCGGCGAGCATCGCGTGCTGATGGATGCGGTACTCGCCCGTAACGTCGGCCGTGCGCAGGACGTGATCCGCCAGCACATCGGCATCACCGCCGACGTCATTGCGGAAGTGCTTAACGCGAAACAACCCGTTAGGATCGCCAAGGAAAGAAAACGGACGAAGTAGAACGTCCGGCAACCAGAAACGTAAAAACAACAACACGTCGACAATTCGAGAACCAAGGGAGGACGACAATGAAGAGAAAACTATTCGCCGCGCTTGCCGTTTTGACCGCAGGCGCATTCACGCTAGGCCTTCAGAATGCACTGGTCGCGCAAACGCCGACCAAGGTGAAGGTCGCCTATACCGCCACCGCCGACTTCGCGAGCGGCTTCATCGCGCAGGAAGCGGGTTACTTCAAAAAGCGCGGGCTCGACGTCGAATTTCAGCTGATCCCGCTGAACTCGACCATGCCCGCAGCGCTGCAGTCGGGTTCGATCGATCTCGCCGGCACCACGCTGCCGGTGTTCCTGCAGGCGGTGGATAGCGGCCTCGATCTCGTAGCGATCGCCGGCTCCGGCACCACGCTGCCGAAGGACCAGAACTTCGGCATCGTCGTGAAGCCGGACATCACCATCGCCAAGCCGGAAGACTACGTCGGCAAGCGCATCGGCGTGCCCGGTCTCGGCGCGTTCCTGCATGTGCTGTTCCAGAACTGGCTGCTCGAGAAGGGCGTCGACCTGAAGAAGGTCACCTTCGTCGAAGTGTCGTTCCCGCAGATGGCGGACGTGCTGCGCGCCGGCAACGTCGACGGCGTGATCACCGGCGAGCCGATCATGAGCCGCATCGTGTCGGCCAATATCGGCAAGGTCGCGACCTACTTCAATGAAGTGCTCAAGGGCGAAATGCCGATCATCGTCTATTCGTCGACCCGCAAGTGGTACAACGAGAACAAGGCGGCGGCGAAGGCGTTCCGCGACGCGGTGGCCGACGGCGTGAAGGACGTGCGCAAGGACGATGCGTTCCTGCGCGCCTCGATCGGCAAATACATCAAGCTGCCGCCGGAAGTGCTCAAGACCATGCCGATCAACGGCCAGTGGCGCGCGGAAATTCCGCAGGAGAACATGGCGCGCTGGATCGAGATCATGCAGAAGCAGAAGATGCTCCGCACCAAGCTCGACCTGAAGAAACTCGTCGCCGAGTAATGGTGTCTGCCGCTGCGATCGAGCTGAAGGACGTCAGTCTTTCCTTCGGCTCCAATCAAATCCTCACCGGGATCGACATGTCCGTCGATCCCGGTGAGTTCATCTGCGTGATCGGCGCATCCGGCTCGGGTAAAACCACGCTGCTGCGCATGATCGCCGGCCTGCTCGCGCCGACCACGGGCAAGGTCTTTTCCAACGGCAAGCCGGTCGTGAAGCCCTCGCGCCATGTCGCGGTGGTGTTTCAGGATTACGGTCGCGCGTTGCTGCCCTGGCGTCGGGCCTATGCGAATGTGAGCCTGCCGCTGGAAGCGAGCGGCATGCCGGCCAAGGAGCGGCCCGCACGCATCCGCGAACTGCTCGCCAAGGTCGGCCTTGCCAATCACGAGGACAAGTTTCCGGGACAGCTTTCCGGCGGCATGCAGCAGCGATTGCAGATCGCCCGCGCGCTGGCGCAGGAACCCGATACGCTGCTGATGGACGAGCCGTTCGGCGCGCTCGACGCCATGACGCGCCAGACTTTGCAGGACGAAGTGCTGCGGCTGGTCGCCGAGCGCAAAACCACGGTGTTCTTCGTTACCCACGACATCGAGGAAGCGCTCTATCTCGGCGACCGCGTGGTCGCGCTCGATTCCAATCCGGGCCGTATTGCCTACGACATCAAGGTGCCGCTGCCGCGCCCGCGCGACCAGTTGACCACCCGCGAGCATCCGGAGTTTCTGCGGCTGCGCCGCGAGATGTTCGAGATCATGAACAAGATCCACGCATGACCGCCGCACTCCGAAACAGCTGGCGGGGATGGCTCTTGCCTGTCGCGGTGATCGTCGCGTCCGAAGTCTGGTTCCTGTTCAACCCGATTCTGAGCGACACGCTCGCGGCACCCTCCAAGATCGTCTCCGGCGCGATCGAAACGCTGACCGACGGCACGCTGCTGCGGACTACCTATCAGACGATCTTCGCCGCGGCCGCGGGCCTGCTGATCGGAATGGTCGCGGGCACCGCCTGCGGCATCCTGATCGGCCTTGCGCGCACCGCCGACCGGCTGTCGTCCTGGTCGGTCGAGATGCTGCGCCCGATTCCGTCCGTCGCGCTGATCCCGCTCTCGCTGCTTACCTTCGGCTATGGCTACCGCATGGAATATGCGGTGGTGGCCTGGGCCACGTTCTGGCCGTTTCTCATTCTCACGCAACACGCCTTGAAGCAGATTGACGTGCGGCTGATCGAAGTCTCGAAGCTCATGGGCTTCGGCATCTTCTCCCGCATCTTCAAGATCATGCTGCCGGCGGCCGCGCCGCGGCTTTTCACGGCGCTGCGGCTTGCCGTCGGACTTTCGCTCGTGGTCGCCGTCACCGTGGAGATCGCGGCGAACCCGCAAGGGCTCGGTTACGGCTTGATGGTCGCGCAGGAATCGCTGCGGCCGGACCGCATGTTCGCACTCCTGATCTGGGTCGGGCTGCTCGGCTGGGCGCTGAACTATTTTCTGGTGCGGCTGGAAGGACGCCTGTTCGCGCATCGCGCGCCGGGTGCCGCGGCCGACGCATGAAGCGCTTTCGCATCACCGATATCGTGCTCGGCATCGCCGGCCTGATTGTGCTGCTGTTGCTGTGGCACCTCGTCACCGCGTTCGAACTGATCTCGCGCGTGTTCCTGCCGAGTCCGGCCGCGACTGTCGCCGCGCTCGAATGGGGACTTACCAACGGCGATCTCCTGCCGCAGACGCTTGCCACCATCAACCGGATGATTCAGGGCTGGCTGCTCGCAAGCTTCGTCGCGATCGGCGTCGGCAGCCTGATCGGCGTTTCGAGTGTTGCGCGCGCCTATATCCAGCCGACGCTGGAATTTCTGCGGCCGCTGCCTGCCTCCGCGATCATTCCGGTCGCGATTTCGCTGTTCGGCCTGAATGCTTCCATGGTGCTCGGCGTCGTGGTTTTCGGCGCGGTATGGCCGACGCTGCTCGGCACCATCCACGGCTTTGCCCATGTCGAGCCGCGGCTCGTGGAAGTGTCGCGCCTGCTGCAGATGTCGCGCTGGGAATTCATCTACAAGATCGGCCTGCCCAACGCGGTGCCGGACATTCTCGCAGGCATGCGGCTATCGCTGACGGTGGCGCTCATTCTTGCCGTGGTCGGCGAACTGCTGACGGCGCAGGAGGGGCTCGGCACCGCGGTGCTGCACGCCGCGCGCTCCTATCGCGCGGCGGATCTTTATGCCGGCATCCTGCTGCTTGGCCTGATCGGCCTGGTCAGCAATTACGGGCTCGCGATCGCCGACAAGCGCATCCTGGCCTGGAAGAACTAGCCTCCTGAAATGAAATGGCCGGGCGCGAGCCCGGCCATTTATTCGTTCCGGCGGCGTCGTCTCAGACTTCCAGCCACTCGCGCCGCACGTCGGCGTTATGCTCGAGATCGGAAGGCGTGCCCTCGAACACGATATGGCCGTGGCCCATCACATAGACCCGGTGTGAAATCCGCATCGCGATCGTGAGCTTCTGTTCCACGAGCAGGATCGAGATTTTCCGCTCCGCGATGTTTTGCAGGAGGTTGCCGACCCGCTCCGTCATCTGTGGCGAAAGCCCTTCGGTCGGCTCGTCGACCATGATGAGGTCGGGGTCGCCCATCAGCGTGCGGCAGACGGTGAGCATCTGCTGCTCGCCGCCGGAAAGCACGCTGGCGTCGGTGTCCTTGCGCTCGCGCAGGATCGGAAACAGGTTGTAGACGTCCTCGATCGACCAGCGCGGATTACTGCGGCGTGATTTCTCGCCGAGAATGAGGTTCTGTTCGACCGTGAGGCCCGGGAAGATCGAACGGTCTTCCGGCACATAGCCGAGCCCGCAATAGGCGACCTGATAGGATTTCAGCCCGGCGATCTGCTTGCCCTTGAAGGTGATGGAGCCATGCGGCTGCACGTCGCCCATGATCGCCTTCAGCGTGGTCGAACGACCGACGCCGTTGCGGCCCAGGATCGAAACGATCTCGCCGTTCTTCACGTTCAGGTTCACGCCCTGAAGGATATGGCTCTTGCCGTAGAAGGCGTGGAGGTCCTTTACCTCGAGCATTACGTCAGTCATGGCCGGCCGCTCCGAGGTAAGCTTCCTGAACTTTCTGGTTGGATTTGATCTTCGCCGGCTGGTCGGTGGCGAGAATCTGTCCGTAGACCAGCACCGAAATCCGATCCGCGAGGTCGAAGACCACGCCCATGTCATGCTCGATGATGATGAGCGTGCGGCCCTCGCTGACCTTGCGGATCAGCGCGACCGCATGCTCGGTTTCCGAGCGGCTCATGCCGGCGGTCGGCTCGTCGAGCAGGATGATGTCGGCGCCGCCGGCGATGGTGATGCCGATTTCCAGCGCGCGCTGCTCGGCGTAGCTCAAGACGCCCGCCGGAATTTCCGCGCGGTTCGTCATGTTGATCTGGTCGAGGATTTCCGCCGTGCGCGCCCGCACGTCTTCCAGCCGGTCGATGTTCTGCCAGAACGAATATTTGTAGCCCTTCGACCACAGCACCGCGCAGCGCACGTTTTCCCAGACCGACAGGCGCGGGAAGATGTTGGTGACCTGAAAGCTGCGCGATAGCCCGCGGCGGTTGATTTCAAAAGGCCGCAGGCCGGTGATGTTCTCGCCGCGCAGATGGATCGAGCCGGAGGAGGGCTGGAAGCGCCCGCTGATCAAATTGAACAGCGTGGATTTTCCGGCGCCGTTCGGGCCGATCACCGCATGGCGCTCGCCCGAGGCCACGTCGAGGCTGACGCCGCGGATGATCTCGGTCTTGCCGAAGCGCTTTTCGAGGTTCTTGAGTTCGACGGCGGAATTCATGTGCCGCTCCGTTGCGTATCGGCGATTGCGTCGTGCCAGACCTTCGCGACCATGGGCCAGGTGAAGCGGAAGGCGAAGAAGCCCGCGATCATCGCGACCAGTCCGCCGACCCACGGCAGTACCGCGTGTGTGTTCACGGTCAGGTAGCTCCGCCGCAGGAAGTGCATGTTCGGCCCTTCCGCGGTCTTCTGCGCGACATGGTGGATCATCTCGATCAGAAGCACTGCACCCGCAACCATGATGATCGCCGGAATGGCGGCGACGATATAGGCGCCGAGCAGCCTGCCGAGCCGCGCGATGCGCGACCCCCACGGACCCCGCCAGAACTGCGCATGCATCATCAGCAGTCCCGAGAAGCCGTAAGGCGCAAACAGGATGATGGTGATGAACAGGACGCCGAAATAGAGAATCCAGATTTCGGAGAAATCCGAAAGCCGGATCGAAAGCAGCGTCACGATCACCGCGCCGAGGATCGGTCCGACGAAGAACGCAACACCGCCCATATAGGCGGCGAGCAGCACCGCGCCCGACTGGGCCGCACCCACGAAGCTTGCCTGCGCAAGTTCGATATTGATCATGGCAAGCGAGCCGGCGACGCCGGCAAACAGCCCCGCCAGCGAGAACGCGATGAAGCGCACGAATTGCGGGTTGTAGCCGACGAATTCCACGCGTTCGGGATTCTCGCGGACGGCGTTGCACATCCGGCCGAGCGGGGTCCGGGTGATCGCATACATCAGGATCACGCAGAGCAGGCACCAGGCGGCGATCAGATAATAGACCTGGATCTGCGGCCCGAACTTGTAACCAAAAAATGCGATGAGCTTGGTGCGGTCGGCGGAGATACCTTCCTCGCCGCCGAAGAAGCTCCGCAGAATGAGCGAGCTCGAATAGACGAGTTCGGCCAGACCGAGCGAGATCATCGCAAAGGCCGTGCCGCCGCGCTTGGTCGAAACCGAACCGAACACGATCCCGAAGAACAGCCCGGTGACGGCACCGACAATCGGCATCAGCGGCAGCGGGATCGGCACGCCCGCCTTGATCGCCCAGTTGATCATGTGCGCGGTCGCGAAGGCGGCGAGGCCGTAATAGACGGCATGGCCGAACGACAGCATGCCGGTCTGCCCGAGCAGCATATTATAGGAGAGCGCGAAGACGATCATGATGCCCATGAGGCACATGGTCGTGATCGCGGCGCCCGAGGAGAAGATATAAGGCAGCACCAGCAGGAGGAGTGCCGCAGCGATCCAGACGCCGTAGCGCTTGAACCGGTTTGCCATGGAGTTTTCGGATGCCATGGGCATCGCTTTCGCTGCGTCGCTCATGTGTCACGCGTTCCGAACAGGCCGGTCGGGCGGAAAATCAGCACCAGCACCAGCAGGAGATAAGGAAGGATCGGGCCGATCTGGGCGATGGTCACGGTCCAGATGTCGAACAGGAGCGTGCCGCGCGTCGGCGTCACCATGTCGCCGAAGAATTTCGCGAGCGACCAGTCGGAGGCGATGGCGAAAGTCTGCAGGAGCCCGATCAGCAGCGAGGCGACGAAAGCGCCCCACAGCGAGCCGAGCCCGCCGACCACGACGACCACGAACAGGATCGGTCCGAGGAGTGCCGCCATGTTCGATTGCGTGACGAAGGCGGCACCCGCGATCACGCCGGCGATCGCGGCAAGCGCGGTGCCGAGGCCGAACACCATCATGAACACGCGCGGCACGTTATGGCCGAGCATGCCCACCATATGCGGATGCGTAAGCGACGCCTGAATGATGAGGCCGGCCCGTGTTTTCGTCAGCAGGAAAATCAGCCCGATGAAGATCAGGATCGAGAACACCAGCATGAAGACTTTGTAGGCCGGATAGTTGGTCGCATAGACCGTGAAGGCCGAGAAATCGAGGAAGCTCGGCACGCGATAATCCATCGCGAGCTTGCCCCAGATCATCTGGACCACTTCCTCGATGATGAAGGCGAGGCCGAAGGTGAAAAGCAGCTCCGCGACGTGGCCGTTCTTGTGAACGGTGCGCAGTCCGAAGCGCTCGACCAGCGCGCCGATTCCGCCCGCAATCAGCGGTGCGAGGATCAGCGCCGGAACGAAGCCGGCCCATTGGCTGATCTGATATCCTAGAAACGCGCCGAGCATGTAGAAGCTCGCATGCGCGAAGTTCAGCACGCCCATCATGCTGAAGATGAGCGTGAGACCGCTTGCCATCAGAAACAGCAAGAGTCCGAAAAGGACGCCATTGAGCGTCGAGATGATGATGAGTTCAGCCACGGTTCCCTGCCAACCCGGGGGTTACTCGAATAAAGAACGTCCGGGCCGCGTGGGGCGGCCGGG
>JAEZFA010000055.1 GCA_023417665.1 Pseudomonadota bacterium
GGAAGCGGTCGTCAAGCGGCTGCACCCCTACGACACGCCGGCTATCCTGTTCCTGCCGACCGAAGGCGGCAGCGCGGATTACGTCGGCTGGATCCTGACGGAGTCCCGTGGGCAGAAGCTCACGATCGAATCCTGAAAATTCACTCGTAACCCAGCTTCACGCGCAGGCCCGCCATGAACACCTGCGGCGAGCCGCGATAGGTGAAGACATCCTCGTATCCGGTATCGAACAGGTTCTCCGCCTTGATGTAGGCGGTCGCGTATTTCGTGAGATCGTAGGAAAGCTGCGCGCGCACCAGCGTGTAGCCTGGCAGCGTGACCGGCGAGGGGATCGAAGGCACCAGCGAGGAGTCGGTGCGCTTGCCGTTATAGACCGCGCCGAGCACGAAGCGTCCGCGGTTTTCCGCAAAACGCGCGGTCGCTTCGAACGCTGCCGCATGCGGCGGGCGGCGAAGCGCCTGCTGGCCGAAGCGCGTCGTTGCATCGGTATAGGTATAACTTGCGCTCGTGCTGAACCAGTCGAGCCATTGCACCTTGGCGACGATCTCCACGCCGCGGCGATCGGCGTCGCCGGGATTGTTGACGTAAGGACCGCCGAAGGCCGGCTGGAAGATTTCGTTGGTCAGCGTCATCTGGAAATAAGTGACGTCGGTTACGATGCGGCCGCCGAAGAAGCGCTGTTCCCAGCCGATGTCCCAGCCGGTCGAGTGTTCCGGCAGCAGCGCGAAGTTCGGCGTGTTGAACGGGCTGCCGGCGACTTCGGCAAACGTCGGGTCGGTGATGCCCTTGCCGATCGACGAATGCAGCCGCGCGTTCAATGCGGCGATCTGCTGCGAGAGCGCAAGACGCCAGGTCACGACATCCTCGAAGTTCGAATTCCAGTCGTGGCGAAGTGCCGCCGAAAGCGTGGCGCCGGTCGGCAGATTGAGGATGTATTCGCCGGCAAGGCCGGTGCGGTCGCGCAGATAAGGCGCGGGATCGAAGATGCTCTGATAGCGCTCGTCGCGGCGGTCGAGCAGCATGGTCAGGCTGTGCTGCTCGCCGCCGAAGAAATTCGTTTGCCCGAGCAGCGTTGCCTTGTAGTCCAGCATCGTGCGCTTGCCGTCGGTCCCGAACGACTGAAAGCCGCTTTCGAAGGAGGTGGTGTTCTCGTCGTAGTGGCGGATATTCGCGCTGTGGGTCAGCCGGCCGTCGAGTGTTCTCCAGGTGAAGCCGAGGCGTCCGATGATGCTGTCATAGGTGCCGAAGGCGGCGCCATCGACGACATAGCCGTTGAACGGACCGAAGAACGCCTGCGGGTCGTAGTCGTTCTTGCGGCTGGCGTAACGCAATACGCCCTCGATATTCAGGTCCTGCGTGACGTCGATGCCGCCCTTGAAGGTAAAGACATTGGCGCGGTTGCCGTCGCGCTCGTCGCCGAAACGCGAAATGTTGTAGCCCTGCGATGTCAGGCCCGAATAGGTCACGGATGCATAGAACGGGCCGGTTTGTCCGCGCAGATTGAAGCTGCCTGCGGTGGTGCGCAGCGAGCCGCCTTCGATACGGAAATCAAGCCGTGGTTTCGTCAGCCCGCGGCCGGAGCGGGTGATTACCGAGATCACGCCGGCATGTGCATTCGATCCGTAGATGCCGGATTGCGGCCCCCGAATGATTTCGATGCGCTCGACGTCGTCGATCGGGAAATCCGCGAAATCAAATCCGCTGTCGGAGAGCTGATTGACTTCGATGCCGTCGACCATGACGAGCAGATGGTTTGCTTCCGCGCCACGGATGCGGACCTGCGTCAGCGTGCCGGAATTGCCGCTCGGGGTGACATGCACGCCGGGCGCAAAGCGCAATGCGTCGATCAGATTGGTGATGCCGTCGGCGCGCAGCTTGTCGCCTTGCAGCACGGTAACGCTCGCGCCCACGCGGTCGGACGCCTGCGGCGTCTGGTTCGCGGAGATCACGACATCCGGCAGCACGGTGGTTTGTGCCGCGGCAACCGAAACGAAAAAAGGTAGTGCGATCAGGCCTAGTGATTGTGCCCGGTAGCAGCGAAACATGGAGGCGCTCCAGCGATTGTCGTCCGACAAGCCGCGGAGGCGCGCGAAAAACCGGCGCGCAAAGCGCCGTTCCTTCGGTCAGCCTGATCGAGATGCAGCCCCACCTGCGCCCCCGCAACGGTTCACGTCTTCAACGTGTCACCGCTGCGGTTGTCCGCACCGATCGCACGCCCCGCGCGCCGGTTGGGTGACTGATGCGGTCGGTCTCCTGGCTCGCGGGTCGTCACTTCCGCTCCGCCTTCCCAGGCTTTCGCCCAGTGGCAATTGAAGCAGAAGCTGCCGCTTACAGTTGCGGGGGCAGCTATGGATTCGGACGCAAAAAAGCGATCCTCACCACATTCCCAAGTTCCTGCGGCTCTCACCGCGCGGAACACCGGCATCGGATTTCATCTAAACGTGGAGCAGGCTGCGGAGTCAAATTCCGCAGGACAGGACAAGGCGTTCAGGCGAGAATTGCCGCCAGCTACCGGAGCGACGATGAGAAAGCGCGCGAGGCCTGTCTTGCACGGCGTGTCGGCGGAGGCATTTCAGGCCTATCCCGCAAAGCTGCGCAGCCGCCTGCTGGCGCTGCGGCGCCTCATTCTGAAGACTGCGAAAAGCACCGAGGGAGTCGGCGCGCTTGAAGAAGCGCTGAAATGGGGGCAGCCGAGCTTTCTGACTTGCGAAACGGGAAGCGGCAGCACGCTTCGCATCGACCGCATGAAGGCAAGCGCGCACAAGTATGCGGTCTATTTTCATTGCCAGACCGATCTCGTCCCGACGTTTCGCGAGCTTTATCCGGCGGCGTTCGAATATGACGGCAATCGCGCGATCGTGCTCGACGCGAACAAGCGGTTCGACGAAAAAGCGCTGACGCATTGCATTGCGCTTGCGCTGACGTATCACGCCAGAAAAAAGCGCTCTCGCAAATAGAAAGGCCGCCGTTGCCGGCGGCCTTTGTTGCCTTTTTCGTGCGCGGTCAGGCTGCGACGAGACGATATCCGTCGCCTGCCTTTTCGATGCGGCCGAGCGACGGGAAGGGGAAATGGAAACCCTGCACGCGCATCTTCTCCGCGGAAACCATGTCGTAGGTCTTGCGGCGCGTCTCTTCGGCCTGCTTGGCGTCCTGATCGAACTGCACATGCCAGCCGGGATTGTTGACGAAAAGGAACGGCACATTCGTCACGTCCGACTGAATGAAGAGCTTGTCGCTGCCGGAGGCGAGAATGAACGAGGTATGTCCCGGCGTGTGGCCGAGGGTCGCGACCGCGGTCAGGCCCGGCACGACTTCCTTGCCGTGCTCATATTGCGTGACCTTGTTCTTGAGGCCGTCGGCGAACACGCGCTTTACGTTCGCGAAGGCGCTCTTGCGCGCGTCCGGCGCGCGGCTGATTTCGCCTTCGTCGGTCCAGTATTTCCATTCCGGTGCCGGCACCCAGACCTGCGCATTGGGGTAGGTCGCGTTCGCTCCGTTCAGGAGGCCGTTGATGTGATCGCCGTGGAAATGGGAAATCACTACATCGGTGATTTTCGACGGATCGTAGCCGGCGGCGGTGAGGTTCTTCACCGTGTTGCCGACATTCGGGTTCTGCGCGTTCGCGGCCGGGCCCATGCCGGTGTCGATCAGCACGACGCGCTCGGCGTTGCGGAACACGAAGGGATTGAAGGGAATGCTCAGCTTCTCGCCGTCCTGACCTGCGGCCTTCAGCGCCTTGACCACTTCCTCCTTCGGCTGGTTCACGACGAAGCGATCCGGCAGCGGGAAGGTGTTTACGCCATCGGCGATGCCGGCGACTTCGATGCTGCCGACCTTGTACTTATTGAAGCCTGCGGATTGTGCCATTGCGGACGAAAGAAATGCCTCGATGAAATTCGGTGCGATTGTGAGCGCTCCGGCAGCGGCGGTGGTGCCGGCCAGTACCGTGCGGCGCGATAGTGCAGTCATGGAATTCTCCCTGGGATGGCCCCGTTCGGCGGGACGCATTCGCGCAGTCTATCAAGAATCTCATTGCGGCGATGCAACGGCACCCGGCTAAATCGCCCGGCATCGCGTTGCGAAATTCCGATGCCGGGACTGGACCGGAATCGCCTGTTCCGCGCATATTCTCGCCACCCGGCTTTGGTTCAGTCCGGGTTCAGCCGAACTCACCGACAAACTCCGTCCGGAATCCAACCCAGCCCGAACACGGTAGAACTGCGGAGATTGGACCGCCTCCCGGCCGATACGCCCAGCGAAGGAATATCCATGAGCGAAAACCAGACGACCTCGAGCGAGGCAGCGAGCGCCGTATCTCCCGTTGCCGCCGATCGCGCCGGGAGCTTCTCTGCCGCGTTGCTGCCGCTCTTCACCTTCGCAATTTTCGTGAGCGCGGCGCTTCTGTTTTTCGTGCAGCCGATGTT
>JAEZFA010000090.1 GCA_023417665.1 Pseudomonadota bacterium
CTTGATACCCAGCGAGATACGCTCCTTCTCCACGTCGACGTCGAGCACCTTGGCCTGAACGATATCGCCACGGTTGTACTCGTCGAGCGCCTGCTCGCCCGGCTTCTGCCAGTCGAGGTCGGAGAGATGGACCATGCCGTCCACGTCGCCGTCGAGGCCGATGAACAGGCCGAATTCGGTCTTGTTCTTGACCTCGCCTTCGACGGTCGAGCCCTGCGGGTGCTTCTCGGCAAAGGCATCCCACGGATTGGCCATGGTCTGCTTGAGGCCGAGCGAGATGCGGCGCTTGACCGGATCGACTTCGAGGATCTGCACTTCGACTTCCTGCGAGGTCGAGACGATCTTGCCCGGATGCACGTTCTTCTTGGTCCAGGACATTTCGGAGACGTGGACCAGACCTTCGATGCCCGGCTCCAGTTCCACGAACGCACCGTAGTCGGTGATGTTGGTCACGCGACCCTTCATGCGCGCGCCGACGACGAACTTGTCGGCGATGTTCTCCCACGGATCGCCCTGCAGCTGCTTCATGCCGAGCGAGATGCGGTGCGTTTCGTGGTTGATCTTGATGATCTTCACCTTCACCGACTGGCCGATGGTGAGCACATCCGTCGGATGGTTCACGCGGCGCCAGGCGATGTCGGTGACGTGCAGCAGGCCGTCGATGCCGCCGAGATCAACGAACGCACCGTAATCGGTGATGTTCTTCACGACGCCGTCGATCACCTGACCTTCTTCCAGCGAGGACACGAGTTCCTGACGCTGACCGGCGCGGGTTTCCTCGAGCACCGTGCGGCGCGACACGACGATGTTGCCGCGGCGGCGATCCATCTTGAGAATCTGGAACGGCTGCGCGTTGTGCATCAGCGGGCCGACGTCGCGGATCGGGCGGATGTCCACTTGGCTGCGCGGCAGGAAGGCCACGGCGCCGTCGAGATCGACGGTGTAGCCACCCTTGACCGAATTAAAGATGACGCCCGAAACCTTCTCGTTGTTGGTGAAGGCCTTCTCGAGCTTGCCCCAGCTTTCTTCGCGGCGCGCCTTGTCGCGCGACAGCACGGCTTCACCGAGCGCGTTCTCGACGCGGTCGAGGAAGACTTCGACTTCGTCGCCGACCTTGATGTCGGCGGCACGGCCATGGCCCGCGAATTCGCGGAGCGGCACGCGGCCTTCGGTCTTCAGTCCAATGTCGATGACGGCAATATCCTTCTCGATGCCGACAACCTTGCCTTTGACGACGGCACCTTCCTGGACGTCGTTCTTGGTGAACGACTCTTCCAGCATCGCCGCGAAATCTTCGCGGGTCGGGTTCTTGGTAGCGGTAGCACTCGCTGCTCTAGCCATAGATTTTCCTAAACGTCTTCTTGCGCCGAATTGGTGTGGGTTGCGTCTCAAAGCACACGGGGCCTTGGGCGATAACCCAAAGCAACTCCGGCAAATGCCGAAGCCGGCGCAGTTCGCCGTGCATTCGAGACGGTTCTTTGAATTTCAGCGCCGGGATATTCTGGCCTGTGGCGGGAAAGCGAAGGCGGGCAATCCTCCAGATAGCGGCCACGATTTCAGGATCGTGACCGGCCCGCCCGGGTTGCTTCCACGATTGCAAGGGCCGCCCGGAACGCGGCTTCTATATCCAGTCGGGTGGTATCGAGCAAGACCGCATCCGGCGCGGGTTTCAGGGGCGCTACCGCGCGTTCCGAATCGCGCTCGTCGCGCTTGCGGATGTCGGAAATGACCTCGCAATACTCGGTGGGTTCCCGCCGGGCCGCGAGCTCGACATGGCGGCGGCGGGCGCGTTCCTCCGGCGAGGCGGTGACGAAGAGTTTCACGTCGGCCTCCGGTGCGATCACGGTTCCGGCGTCGCGGCCGTCGAGCACGGCACCCCCCGGCTGGCGGGCGAAATCCTGCTGCAACGTCAAGAGTGCCGCGCGCACCGCCGGCATGGCGGCTACCCGCGAGGCGGCTTCCCCCAGCCCGCGCGAGCGCAGCGCATCCGGGTCAAGCGCCGCCGCATCGAGTGCCGCGGCAAGGCGGGCCGCCGCGGCCTCGTCGTCGAGCGGGTGGCCCTGCTCGATCATCAGAAAGGCGACGCCACGATAGAGCAGCCCCGTATCGAGATGCGGCAGGCCGTAATGCTTCGCCAGACGGCGCGCGAGCGTGCCTTTGCCGGATGCGGCGGGGCCATCGACCGTGAGGATCATGCCGCGATCTCCGCGCCAAGGGCCTGCATGTTTTCGACGAAGCCGGGGAAACTCGTCGCGATGAAGCCGCCGTCATCGACCCCAACCGGCCGCTCGCTCGCAAGCCCCATGACCAGAAAGGCCATGGCCAGACGATGATCCATGTGCGTCGCGACCAGCCCGCCGCCTTGCGCGCGGCCGCGGCCCCGCACGATCAGGTCGTCGCCCTCGATTGCGCAATCGACGCCGTTCGCGGCAAGGCCCGCGGCGGTCGCGGCGAGGCGATCGGATTCCTTCACGCGCAATTCGGAGAGCCCCCGCATGCGCGTTTCGCCTTCGGCAAAGGAGGCCGCCACGGCGAGCACGATATATTCGTCGATCATCGACGGCGCGCGGGCGGCCGGAACATCGACGCCCCGAAGCGACGAGGACCGCACGCGCAGATCGGCGATGATTTCGCCGGCGTCGTCGCGGCGTCCGGTTTCCTCGATCGAGGCGCCCATTTCGCGCAGCGTCTCGATCAATCCGGCCCGCAACGGGTTGAGCAGCACATTTTCCAGCACGATGTCCGAGCCCGGCACGATCAGCGCGGCGACGAGCGGAAACGCCGCCGACGAAATATCCGAAGGCACAACGATCCGCTGCGGCATGAGTTCGGGACGTCCGCGCAAAACAATGCGGCGGCCGTGCTCGCCATGCG